>JAFXMJ010000003.1 GCA_017530465.1 Bacteroidales bacterium | reverse complement strand
GTTCATCGTGCGCGAAGCATTGGAAGTTTCCTGTTTTTCGAGGTTGTCGATGTAAAATTCGGGAGCAAAACCGTTGCTTACGCGGAACCTTGCATTGTCGCCAAACTGAGTGCGGAATGTAAGACCCTTGATGATTTCTACACTCAAATAGGGATTCATCAGCAATCCATACTCGTCGCTGTGTCCGGTCTGACGTTTGAGGTTGGCGACGGGATTGTGTTCCTGATTGTTGTGCGAACGCTCGTACCAAGAATATTCATTGTCGATGTCCTTCCAGTCGGAGCGGAAAATCGGCGTGGTGGGATCCATAGCCATTGCCGCGCCCATCAGGTTGGGAGTGTCGTCCCAGCGTTCGAGTTTCGGGGAGAGTTCGATGCCGAGTTTAAAACGGTTTTTCTCGTCAAAAGTGTATTCGGTGTTGATGCGTCCGGTGAACTTGTCCCACCAGCCGTAATTGTAGTGGGAGTGCGAACGGTAATATCCAAACGAGCCGCTATAAATCAACTTGTCGCTGCCGCCTTGGAAAGAGAGGTTGTAATTTTGGGTCATAGCGTACTTGTCAACAGTTTCGCCCCACCAGTCGGTGCCTTCGGCGTCGGTGATGTTGTTGATGCCGTTGTATGCAGCCACCTGATTGTCGTTGGTGTAGCGGGTCTTGAACACTTTTTCGTATTCGGAAGCCTTAGCCATACCGGGGTCGCCTATCACGCTCAGACCGAGCGACGAGGTGAATTGAAATTGGGTCTTGCCCTTCTTGCCTTTTTTGGTGGAGATAAGCACAACGCCGTTGGATGCCCTTGTACCGTAGATGGCGGATGCAGAAGCATCTTTAAGCACCTCCATACTCTCGATGTCTTCGGGATTGAGGAAGTTGATATTGTCGCCTACGGGCATACCGTCCACGACGTAGAGAGGATTGGAGCCATTGACGGTGGTTACACATCGGATGATTACCATCGGAGATGCGCCCGGTGCGCCAGTGGACGAAATCTGAACACCGTTTACCTTGCTCTGCAATGCGTTCATAGCGTTGCCCGAATTGAAAGAGGTAATGTCGTCGCTCTTGACGGTGGAGATACTGGAAGTCAAGTCGGATTTCTTGGCAGTACCGTAGCCGATTACCACTACTTCGTCGAGTCCCTTGGTGTCTTCCACGAGGACGAAGTTGATGGTCTTGTCGCTATTGACAATCTCCGACTGGCTCACAAAGCCCAGCATCGAACATTCTATCGTGGCGCCTTTGGCGACGGAGATTCTGAAATTGCCGTCGATGTCGGAAATAGTGCCGTTGGTAGTGCCTTTTTCCATAATGACGGCACCGAGCAGAGCCTCGCCGTTCTGGTCTGTTACCGAACCCTTCACCGAAACATTCTGGGCAAAGGCGCAGACCGCAAACAGCATCATTGTGATTAATGATAATATCTTTTTCATACTTATAATGTTATAATATTCAACTAATTATTTGGATGGAACTATCTTCATACGACCCAAATGGGTATCGAAAATGATGTCGTAGTTGCCAGACTTGGGGATGGAAAGTTTGGCGTGGTTGCCCACCTCCACCTCATTGTTGTATTTATTGGCCTGCGCCTCGTAAGCGGGGTTGGCGTATTGTCCCACATACCTCCAAATATCGGGTTCTGTTTCGGTGGCAGCCTCAGGTTTCCAAGTACAATAATCCCACCAGCCGTCGTGGTGCCAGTTGTGCGGGTGGAACTCGAAGTTGCCTTTTTCAAGATGATAATTGAGGATTTGGATAATGTGCTTGTTTTGCGGATTGTAATCGAAAAAGTCGGTAACGTTGCGCGGATTGTCGGTCATAATGCCCACATTAAAATCTTGCCACCAAGCGTCGGAGGTTTCCCATTCGCCGGTTTCCTTGTTCCAGACGCCAGAGCACCAAGTATTGAGGCTCTGAGAGCCAAGTTTGTGCGGGATTGGGTCTGCCGCATCGTCAACAGTGTAAGTGCTTGTGGTGTAAGTGCCTTGCTTTGTGTTGAATACAATTTTGTAATAGACACCTGCCTGGTCGAGCACGATGGGCTGAGCCTGTGCGGGGTCGGGGGTAAACATTGCGGCGTTGGACGGGTCAGTGCCAAAACAGATGGGTTCAAAGGAGTTTTTCTGCGGCATAAAACGTACCTTGGTGCCAGCCGTAGCATTATAATAGAGAGCAGTGTATTCAAATTCTCCGCTGTGGTCAATCAACATCGGCACACCGCAAACGTCGGCAATAAGGTCTGCCTCTGTTTCTACGTCGCAGAGATACATACGGTCGTAGTCTTTGAGTTCGCCCTTGGAGATGGTGATTTCTTTCTCCACCTTGTTGTTGTAGGCGTCGTAGGCGGCAATTACACCCTTGTAGTCGCGGTTTTCGTCGCCGAGGGAGATGGTCTTCTTGTACTCGTAGGTCTTGGAGTCGTTGGTGATGTCCTCGTTGATATTGAGGTCGGGAAAACTTACCGTCACACGCTGTATCACCCTATTGTCAGACACGGCAAACTTGAAATTGAACGCGCTCATAATCACATTGATTACCTCGCCCGGCTCCTGCGTGAACTTCGGGTCGGTGAAGTCGCCGTCCATATTGGCATTGAAGGTAACAGCAGAAACATTGCCCACCAAATCCTCCACAGTGATAAGGATGGGGAACGCCTCGGTTTTGAGAGAGTCGGGAGCGGTGATGCCGTATTCGAGATTGTAGGTCTTTACGGTGTCGCCGTAGATGCGCAGGATGTCTATCGTCTTATTAAGATAGAGATCCTTGTTTTGGAGATTGATGGCCTTGATGCCGTCGGCGTCGTCCACCTTGGCCTTCACCACGAATTTCCTGGCAAACTCCCAGTGGATTTCGTCGGCTTCGAGAGCGATGGTCGGCTTTTGGTTGTCAACGGCGGAAAATTCGTCGTCGTCGCCACAGCCGGTGTTTGCGGCGCACACTGCAAGCAGCGCGGAGGCAGCAAACATTTTGATTATATTACTTTTTTTCATTTGACAAATTGAGATTCGTTTAACAAAAAATTTACTGTAAATTTACATTGTAAAACGCAAAAGTTAGCACCCTCAAATCGTGCAATCACCCTACCCAAATCGTGCAAAAAAGGGGTTCTAATCGTGCAAAAAGCGGTGTTGCACGATTAGAAAACCAAATTTTAGATGCAAAAAATTTTGCGGATAGTTTTTTATTTATATATTTGCGGTGTAGGTCTATTAACATTGGACTTCGCAACAAACAAATATGAACTCAGCCACACTTAAAATATTAACGGCACTCTTGCTCCTGCTGCCAACGGCGGCTGTTGCCCAAAGGTATGCCGTCCGCCAAATCACCACGGACGACGGTCTTAGCAATAGTTGCGTCGTGAGCATTGCACAAGACAAGTCAGGCTACATCTGGATAGCCACAGAAGAGGGGTTGAACCGTTTTGACGGCAACTCCTTTGAAAATTTTTACAAGAACGACCCGCCCAACTCCCTGAGCGGCAACGAACTCAATTGCATCATCGACGACCCACGCGATTCGGTGCTGTGGATTGCGACGCAGAGGTCGGGTCTCAACTCCTTTAATTATAAGACGAGGAAATTCAACATATTTCTGCCGCGCCACGACCAGCCCGACGGCATTTCGAGCGAGGCAATCACCAAGATAAGCCCCGCCAAAGACGGCAACATCTGGATTGCGACATATTGGGGCGGCGTTGACTATTACGACAAGGCGAGCGGCATTTTCACGCATTACGGCAAGGCCACCGTCCCCGGCTGGTGCGACGGACACATCTGGACTGTCACCGAAAATTTCAAAAATTCAAGGATTTACATCGGCTACAATGAAAACGGAATGGCTTATTACGACCGCGCCCGCAAGGTTTACAAGACCTTTGCGCACGACGACCACGACCCGCTCTCGCTGCCGCACAACGAGGTGCTTTCGCTGCTTGCCGACAGCCTCGGGCGCGTATGGATAGGCACACGCAAGGGCTTGGCGCGTTTTGACGAAAAGACAGAAACCTTCCTGCGGTTAGACACCATATCCGCCATCGCATCCAAAGCGGTATTCGACATCCGCCTCTCCCACGACAACAATCTGTGGCTCGCCCTCGAACTTGGCGGCATCGCAATCATCGACCTCGACAACAATTACAAATGCACCGTTATCCGCGAAGGCGACCAGGGGCTGTCGGGCAATTCGGTTAGGTGCATAGCCTTTGATAATTACCACAATATCTGGGCTGGAATATGGAACGGCGGAGTCAATTTCCTCGACCCGCACGGCAATCTCTTCGACGGGTACAATTCCACGGAGTGCAAGAGCGTACTATCGTGCTGCACCGACTGCAAAGGACGCCTGTACGCGGGGACGGACGGAGGCGGTATATGCGTTTTTGAAAACAGAAAGCCCACCCGTATTTTCGACAGCGAACACGACGACCTGCCATCCAACTTCGTGCAGGCGGCTTTTGCTGACGCCAATGGCACTCTGTGGTTTGGAATGTACAAGAGCGGCATTGTGTATTACGACAATAAAACCCAAAAATTCCACAAAATACTTCCTCGCGAATACGAACACGCCGACGTAAGGGGCATCGCACAAAAAGACAACGACAACATTCTCGTAGCCACCGACAATGGCATTATGACGATAAACATCGTGGATAAGAAAATGTCGTCGTGCCAACAGCTCCCGCACGGCGACATCAGATGCCTGCTCCGAGATTCAGACGGCGACATCTGGGCTGGCACTTTTGGCGGTGGTCTGTTTGTACTCGACACAACGCTCAATGTGTCAAGACATTACGTAACACAAAATCATTTCCCCTCCAACACAATCAACCACATCCTCGAAGCCTCCGACGGGCGCATCTGCGTAGCCACTGGCGAAGGCATTGCAATATTTGACAACCATACCGACACATCGTACACCGTATATGGCAAGCAGCACGGTCTCTACAATTCGCACATCCGCGCCGTCATCGAAGACGCATCCCAAAACATCTGGATAAGCACCAATAGCGGCATTTCGTGCCTCTTGCGCGGCGGCGGAGTCAGAAATTTTGGCCCTCAATACGGCATACCCACAGCAGGATTCTCATCGGGCGCAGTCACTGAAATGCCCGACGGCAAAAAAGTGTTTGGCTCGGTGCAGGGGTTGACGGCGTTTTATCCACACGATGCGCTTGATAGCAGACAGTTGCCGCCCGCCAAGATAGGGATGGTAAAGGTCTATATATCCGACGGTCAAAATCACACCATACGCACATCGCCCATCCCCAGCGACAACAAGATAACACTCTTGCCGCCCGAAAACAATTTTGCATTATCCTTCTACACCGACAATTATTCTTGCGCCCCAATAGTACAATACGCCTGCAAACTCGAAGGGTTGGACAACGGATTTTACCCAGTGAGCGACGCGCAAAACGTGATGTTCCGCAACGTAGCACCCGGACGCTACACCCTCAAAGTGAAGACAAGATTCTGCTCATCAGACTACGCCGACACCACCACCGACCTCATCATCACCGTGTTGCCGCCCTGGTACAAGACTCTCGCCGCCAAGATAATGTACGTGCTGCTCACATTGGGAGCAATATTCTTATCGTTCAAATCGTACAAACTGCGTGTCAACATCCGCGCACAACTCAAAACAGAACAAGAAACACGCAAGCGTCAGGACGCCCTCAACGAGGAAAAAATGAGATTCTACACCAACGTCGCCCACGAGATACGCACGCCCCTCAGCCTCATCGCTGGCCCAATAGAAGACCTATCCGCCGACTCTACCCTACCCCAGCCCGTACTCGAAAAACTTGCGCTCATCAACCGCAGCAGCCACCAATTGATGAAACAGATCAACAACCTCCTCGACTTCCGCAAGACCGAGACCAACAATATGCAACTACATCTGACCACCGACCGGCTCGACGAAGTAGTCAACGACATCGCCCTCAAATATTCGGCTCTCAGCGGCAAGGAAGATGTGGACATTTCGTTCGTATGCGACGGCTACAACTACGAAATGCCAATAGACCGCGACTGTATCACCACAATACTCGACAATCTCGTCAACAATTCCATAAAATACACCGAAAAGGGATTTATAAAAATATCGCTTTCTCACGCCGGCACGTTTGCAAAAATAGGCGTGGAAGACAGCGGATGCGGCATTTCGCAGGAAGCACTGCCTCACATTTTCGACCAATATTACCAAGAAAAAGGCGCGCACCAAGCCTCCGGCACTGGCATTGGTCTGTCGCTCGTCAAAAACCTTGTAACCCTTCTCGGCGGCACGATAGAGGCGCAAAGCGCGGTAGGCAAAGGCACAAAAATAACATTCACCATCCCGGGACTTCGTGCCACAACGACTGCCGCACCATCCGACACCGCCACCGATTCAGACCACTTCAAGTCATCTATGCTCATAGTAGAGGACAATCCTGACATCCTCAACTATATCTCGATGTCATTAAAAGACAAATACCGCATCCTGACAGCCACCAATGGAGCCATCGGCATAGAAACCGCTGTATCGGAAATGCCAGACATCATTATTTCAGACATAATGATGCCCGTAAAAAACGGCATAGAACTCTGCAAGACGTTAAAAAACAATATCTTGACATCGCACATTCCGATAATACTGCTCACCGCCAAAAATAGCATCGACGACAAGACCGAAGGCTACCAAGCGGGCGCGGACAGTTACCTGACCAAGCCATTCAGCGCGACACTTCTGTACACCCGCATCGAAAACCTCTTGGAAAAGAAGCGCAGTATGAAGGCATTTTTCACCAAAACCAATGCGTCGGAAGGGCACAAAGACCACAGCCGCAAGCGCGAAGCCTTCATTGAGAGCCTCAATACCATCGACGCCGAGTTTATGCAAAAAGTGGATACCATAGTGAACGAACAGATGGCAAACCCTGAATTTTCGGTAACAGCACTCTCCCAGCAACTCGCAATGTCAACAAGTACTCTCTATCGGAAAATCAAGGCGTTGACAGGCATCACTTCAACCGATTATATAAGGAAAATCAAAATGCAAAACGCCGCCCGCCTCTTGCAATCTGGACGCTACACGGTATCGGAAGTCTCCTTCAAAGTTGGCATCAATTCCGACAAATATTTCCGTCAATGCTTCAAAGACGAATACGGCGTCACCCCCGCCGAATACGTCAAGACAGGAGGCGGAGAATAATCATATTACACAAAAAAAGCGTCCCTGGAATGTCCAGGAACGCTTTTTTAAAACCAAAACTCGAATTACTACCTACTTAGACTTCTTTACAAATACAATAGTGGTCTTCTGACCGTCTTCTTCAGTCGTAATGTAAAGCTTGCCATCTTTGAGTTCGTAAGCCATGTCATCAGTTGTAGTCTTTCCATCTTCTGTGTAGGTCACCACAATCTTGTTGTCTTTGACTTCAAATGTGGCATCATCGGGGAAGTCGAAATCATCGCCATAATCAAAACCCATGGCATCAACCAAATCATCGCCCTCTCCAAAGAATTCCTCCATTCCCTGAACGTCGATTAAGTCACCAACTGAACCTCTCATCATTTCCTTGATATCTTCAGCGGTGAACTCTTTCACCGTACCAGAGATTTTGTTGCCCTTGAACGTGAGGGTGACACAACCCTTGATGACATCATTCATCTTCGAGTTTGCGAATGCTTCCATTTGCGCAGCCTCTTCGGGGGTCAAACCTTCAAAGTTGTTGTCAGCACCCTCAAGAACCATTTCGTCACTCGTCCATGTGCCTTCCAGCGCAGTAGCCGAAGCAGATTGACCACTCTGATTGTCTTCGTCATCGTCATCATCGCCACAAGATGTCATAAAGACACCTGTCATAGCAAGCATTCCACATAGGAACGCAGATAAAAAAAACTTTTTTATTATTATTTGTGTATTAAGCATTAATTAATTATTAGCTAAACAATTGAATCAAATCCATTACAGATTCTGTGCGAGCCTGATACCAACGCCGCCAGACGACTGGTTGGGTGCGTTGTGTCCACGGAGGGTAAGACGGAGGTCTTCGGTAGGTGATGTCCAGCTGCCGCCACGGAAAACGCGGTCAGTACCCTTATCTCCACCCTTGGGATCATTGGCGGGAGAAGTCTTGTAGTAATTCTTGTCGTAAATATCCCAGCACCATTCCCAGACATTGCCGGACATATCATAGAGACCAACCTCGTTGGCAGCGAGCTTGCCTACGTCGTGGGGAGAGTTCTGAGAATTGATTTTGCACCAAGCAACAGCCTTCACGTCGTTGCTACCGGAATAGACAGTAGGCTTGTATTCCTTGCCGCCACGCGCTGCGTACTCCCATTCAGCCTCGGTGGGCAGACGGTAGCCCTTGGCATTCTCGTTGCATGTCACTTTGAACGACGCACTGTCGCGCTGGATGTCGTAGTATTGGTCGAGACGCTCGCAACGTGAAAGCCAGTTGCAAAACATCACCGCAGCTTCCCAGCTTACATTGTAAACTGCAATCTTGCCGCGCCTGCCGCTCGCGTCCTTGGGCTTCTCCCAGCCCGTTGCGTCACAAAACAGGTCAAACAAATCGAATGGAACCTCTGTCTTGCTCATCTTGAACGAGCGAATCGTTACCTTATGTTCGGGAGCCTCGTCTGAAAGTGCAGCATTCTTCATATAATTGTTGCCCATATAGAACTCACCTCCTTCTACTTTGACCATCTCAACTGTCATTGGCGACGGCTCCTGTGCATAAGTCTGCACCGCAAACAACGCCGCAAGGCCTGTCAATAAAAACTTCTTGTTCATTTTTGTACGTATTTAAGGTTTGTAATTAGTCATACCTATACCAATAGTTGCCAAATTATCAATTACTTGAATTAAAAAATTTGACAGCTCCATTATTATAACGCAATTTTCTCAATTTAATTGAGGGCGACTGCGTCAAATCGCCAATTTTTTTGTTGTCAACGCTACTTATCGTCGCATCGTCCGACATTACGACCTCTGGCCAGTCGCGCCTGAAATCGTCATCGGCACGTGTTTTGGCTGTGGCGTCCATACACAGGCAACCGCCGCGCCCATTGTCGATTACGAAACAGTCAACCGACGGATCCACGTTGCCAGCCGCATACCATACGACCAGATTCCAATCGTCCAACGGCAGTCCGTCATCAACAAATATTATAATCTTCGCCTGACAGCCACCTTCTTCCGACAGCATAAACTCCGCTATATTCCTCACGGGCGTCAACTTGTCCATCACCGGCACGACGAGGATGTATTTGGAATACGGGCATCCTTGCCCGCCATCACTATCATCCGCAGGCAAGGATGCCTGCACTCCACCAGTGCAATCCAAGCACATCTTGCCGCCACAGGCAAACCGCCGCGACGAATGATCCAACACGTCGGATACTCCGCCATTGTCGATATATACGTCCCTCATCGGCTCAAAACGCGAAAGAGCGTCCGCCAACATCCGGCGGTAATCCCTCAAATCCTCGTTGCCGGAATAGACCACGAGAATCTTGTTGAACATCATCTGCCCCGCGCCCCACATCGCATTCTTGATTTTGAGTGCGTTGCCCGGGTATTGATTCTTTATCTTGACGAGCGTCAGATTGTGCTCCACACCGGCGGGCGGCATGTGCAAATCCAGCATCTCGGGCGCAAAAGCCATCGTTATCGGAAATCTAAATATCTTTTCAGTAGCAAGCGAGATGTAAGCGTCCTCCATCGGCGGCACGCCAACTATCGTCGCGGGATACACAGCGTCCTTCTTGTGCGTGATGCACGTGATGTGGAATTTCGGATAATAATCCGCCAACGAATAGAATCCAGTGTGGTCGCCAAAAGGCCCTTCCAATACCAATTCTTCCTGCGGGTCCACATAGCCCTCAATCACAAAATCGGCGTCCTCCGGCACGTAAATCTCGGGCTGCGTGAGGCACTTGACCAAATTGACAGCCTTGCCGCGCAGAAAACCGGCGAGCAGATACTCGTCGATGCCGTCGGGAAGCGGAGCCGTGGCGCAATACGCATACACAGGGTCGCCGCCAAGCACAATCGCACAAGGCATCCGGCGTCCAAGTTTTTTATACTGCTGATAATGACGCGCCCCGGTCTTGTGCAAGTGCCAATGCATCGCAGTAGTCTTGTTGTCAAGCAGTTGTATGCGATACATACCGACATTGCGGATGCCGGTCTCGGGGTCGATTGTGTTAACCATTGGCAGCGTCATAAACTTGCCGCCGTCGTATGGCCAACATTTCAGGACTGGAAGGCTGAAAACGTCAATCTCCTCATCCACAACCTCTTGGCACACTCCCCTACCCTTTCGCTTTTTGGGGAAATAACCGCTGATGTCTTTCAATAGCGGCAACGTCCTGAGCTTGTCGCCAAAGGTGTTTTTAGGGGACGACAATGCCTGAAACAATTCCGCCATCTCCTCCGATTTCTCACTCGGGTCGTCCTTGCAGTACAACGCCTTTGCAATGCGTCTTTCGCTGCCATACATATTGACAATCAACGGATAACGGGTGCCATTGTTTTCAAAGAGCAACGCCTTGCCGCCGCCGGGCTTCTTCATCTCGCGGTCGGCGATTTCCGTAATCTCCAATTCGGGGTTTACATACTCCGACACACGCACGAGGTCGCCCGCACGCTCCAAGTCATCAATGAATGAACGGATGCTATTCATATCCACTAACTACAAAAAAATGCGAAGCCTCATCTCGTTGCCAACACGCAGAAATGAAACTCCACACTTTTATAATAAGTTGACAATCCACCTATTATATGTCCTCATCGGGGTCTTCCTCTACCTCAATCATGTTGATAGGCATATCAACAAGGTCACGAATTACCTCGCCATATTCGAGGATGTCGTCGTCGGGCCAATACCAATTGACCACAGTAGTCGGGTCGGCGTTGTACAAGACCTTCAACTGTTTTGTAATGGTAATCAGCCACTTGGAACTCGACGTATTAAAATAGTCGTACTTGAAGTCGATCACCGTACCCTTGCAGGGGTTTTCGGTATATTTGATGATCCACTCCACAAGCGGCAGATAGAACGACTCGGAGTCTTCCATCAGCGACTTTCCTTCAAATGTGAGCACACCATTGACGGGGTCAAAATCGATCCTCGGCGAATTTGTCTCAGGCTTTATCTGTATTCTTTCCATATCAATAGATTTCCAATTTCACCGCTAAGGTATAACATTTTTTTGATATATGCATAATCTTAGCGCAATTTTTTGATTTTTTTTCAAAATACATTTTTTCCAATGCAATATCTATGCCGCAAACGCTAATGGGACGGCACAATTTCATCTTCGGTCAGCCCGGAATATTTGGCAACGAGGTCTATTGGCATACCGTCAGCAAGCATCTTGCGTGCGATGGCGAGTTTCTCCTCCGCACGACCCTCCGCACGACCCTCCGCACGACCCTCCGCACGACCCTCCGCACGACCAGCGATATGCCCTTCGCGCCAGTTGGAATCAATTACGCTCGCATTGAAATGCAATGTGTCTAAATATCGATTGTAGTCTTGACGGGCTTCCTTGTCGAGTTTGTCGTAATCGAGGATTTTACGGGCTTCGTCCAATCCTTGAGCCGTGAAGGTGTCGGGAATCTCTCCAGTCTTTAGGAACGATATCCATTCCTGCAACGAACTTTTGGCGTAATCGTTGAAGTTGTTGACTTTGAAAATGAAATACTCAGGGAAGATGTCATGTACTTCTGAAATGCCAAATGCTTCCTTTTGCGCGGCTGTAAGTTGGAGATAGTCTGTGGAATCGTTCATATTCACAAACTTTGTGTTGCCGTAATAGGCGTAACCATCGCCCTGCCCTATCGAAAAATAGACAATATTCACCGAATAAACTTTCTTAATCTTGCTGTATGGCTCGCCCTTGCCAAGATAGTCAGTGATTACTTTCGATGTGCCAAACAACATCCTATGGAAGTAGTCGATTTCATAACTATTCTGAATCTCAAACAGATACAACTCACCGTTTTCAGCCTCGGCGAGCATATCAACGCGATTGAACTTTTGTGTGTCATTCTCTTGGTTGCCTTCGCTTTCAAGCATCGTCTTTATTTTTATCTGACGTTTGAGAAGCACACTCATAAAGCCCTCCAAAACCACGTGGTTGGCTTTGTTGCGCAATAGGCGTTTCATCGCCCAGTCGAATCGTATGTAGTTTGCCATAATATCTTGCAGTTTAATTTCTTTGACGGCAAAGATAATGGAAGTTTTCGGGATTTGCAATATTTTTCGTGGACAATAATAAAATTCCCGAAAACCTCGGGAAAAAGAAGTTTTCGGGAAAAGTGATTCAACATTTAAAGGAGATTCTACGTTTAATCTTCGCCTCCTCCTTGTCCCTCACCGGAAGAATAATTCGAGCGATGCCGAACAGCACGAACAGCGCACTCGAGTAGATAATAAGGTTGGGTCGTGGGAAGAACCTCATTCATATTGAAAGTAAGACCATACGGGGAACCTTGATACGTCTTATTAGACGACCAATAAAAACCACTCTCGCCAACTTTGTCTGGGGAACCGTTACTTATGATGCCAGCAGCTGGAAGGAAAATGTGTGTGTCGGAAGATGCATCGTAAGTCTCGGACGAACCGTACTCCGTCTTCTTGTCGCTTGCATCTTTCGACTTGAAGACATTGTAGCCTTTCTTAGTATCATCCCAGACCCAATAACACTCTTCGAAGAGATTTTGGAAATCTCCGTGTGCATATGAATCACCGCCCGTGGGGACTGTCAAATGACCACTGACGGGGCTTGTCTCGCCATTAAACCCATTGGCTTTGTCGAAAGTGTAGTACCACCCCTCTGATGTATTTGTTCCACTACCACCGGTAGTGTTAGCATCAGCCCACAGTGTGCCATCGGATATTCCGAGGTCAACCAAACCTACGCGCTTGATTGTGGTGATTTTGCCAGCGGTACAGGGCTTTTTACCGGTGAAGTTGGTGGTGAATGTTGTATTGTTATCAACTGCAATCCAAACTGAGCCGTTTTCCATAGGGAAGTTTTGCGGTGTAACGTCATCATTGAATTTCAGGTCGATGTCGTGCTGCAAGGGCGACATGATGATTTCGATGTACGCCTTGTCGTCGGTGAGCATCACATTGTCATCGGTCTTGTAATTGAATGTGCCAGAGTATGTGTGGGCGCATTTCTCCATCAGGTCGATGATGGAAACAATGGAAGTGGTGGTTGTGCTACCTTCGTTTGTAACGATTGTAGCGGTGAGTTCTGTACCATCGGCAGGTTCGGGAGACAATGGGCCCTCAAATGTGCCATCAACATTTGTCAATGTCAATGTGCCGATGGGTGTTGTTCCGTTGCTGATGGTCATTATGAGACCATTGTTTACATCATCGGTTGTGAACGCCGGAGTTACAATACCATTGTCGGTGTAACCGATTTTTGAGAGCGATTTGCCGGTTACAACCTTGATGGAGAACGGCACGGCATTGGATTCGGTGGGAGACGGAACGG
>JAFXMJ010000208.1 GCA_017530465.1 Bacteroidales bacterium | reverse complement strand
TTTGAGGGCTTCTACAACCTTTGCAACAGCCTTGTCGATACCACGTTTGAGGTCGGTGGGGTTGGCACCGGCAGCAACGTTTTTCATACCAACGCTTACGATTGCCTGAGCCAAAACAGTGGCGGTAGTTGTGCCGTCGCCTGCAATGTCGTTGGTCTTGGAGGCAACTTCCTTCACCAACTGTGCGCCCATATTCATAAACGGGTCGTCGAGTTCGATTTCCTTTGCAACGGTAACACCGTCCTTTGTAATCTGCGGTGCGCCGTACTTCTTCTCAATCACCACGTTGCGGCCCTTAGGTCCGAGAGTGGTCTTTACTGCGTTTGCAAGTTCGTCAACGCCCTTTTTGAGCAAATCCCTTGCTTCGATATTGTATTTTATATCTTTTGCCATGATTTTTTTGTTGAAATGTCGATTTTGATGATGTTAGATTAGATGATAGCGAGAACGTCGCTCTGGTTCATAATGAGGTACTCCTGTCCGTCATATTCGATTTTTGTGCCGGCGTACTTGCCGTAGAGTACCACGTCGCCCACTTTGAGCTCCATTGCTTCGTCCTTGGTGCCGTTGCCGGCTGCCATCACCTCGCCACGGAGGGGCTTCTCTTTTGCTGAATCCGGAATGAAGATGCCAGACTTTGTAACAGTCTCGGCTTCCTGCGCTTTAATTACTACTCTTGCGCCAAGAGGTTTAATGTTCAATGCCATTTTTTATGTGTTTTAATAATTGTTTGTCTATAAAAACTGTCAATCACTTGACATCGACATTATTTTCATAATCTGTGCCAAAGGGATTTTTGCAGATTTTTGGCAGATAATTACTGACAAAGACTGACATACGCGGCATATTTGACAGAAGCGACTGACACGATGGCAGACCATATACGAAAAACACGTATAAAATCTACATTTTTTTGCTAATCCATCGAAAAAAAACTAATTTTACCGCGTCCAAATGGAAAATTAACGTATTAAATTGCTATATAAGAAATGACAAAAGTAAAAGTAGCCATCGTTGGATATGGCACCATTGGAAAGTATTCGCTCCAAGCGGTAAAAGCCGCGCAAGACCTTGAACTTGTGGGAGTTGTACGCCGTGCTGAATCGCTCGGCAAGAAGTCGCCCGAATTGGAAGGCGTAAAAGTGGTAGCCAACATCGACGAACTCGGAAAAGTGGACGTTGCAATCCTCGCCCTCCCCTCCCGCGAAATCCCCAACGCAGCCAAGAGCCTGATAGAGAAGGGCATCTGCACCGTTGATAGTTTCGACATCCACGGCAAAGACATCCTCGACCTCTACAAGAGCCTCGACGCCGCCGGCAAAAAATCCGGTGCAAAAGCCATCATTTCGGCAGGTTGGGATCCCGGTACAGACTCCGTAATCCGCACTCTCCTGCTCGCAATGGCTCCCAAGGGCATCAGTTACACCAACTTTGGCCCCGGTATGAGTATGGGACACTCGGTGGTTGCCCGCAGCAAAAAAGGTGTCAAAGACGCTCTCTCGATGACCATTCCCCTCGGTACTGGCGTTCACAGGCGCGATGTTTACGTGCAACTCGAAGACGGCGTAGACTTCAAGACCGTGGAGGCTGCCATTAAGTCAGATTCGTACTTCTGCCACGACGACACGCACGTACACCAAGTGTCCAACGTCAACGACCTCCGCGATATGGGACACGGCGTCCTCCTCGAACGCAAAGGCGTGAGCGGCGAGACCCAGAACCAACGTTTCCAATTCACTATGCAAATCAACAACCCCGCCCTCACCGGTCAGGTGTTGGCATCCTGCGCCCGTGCCGTCGTTAAACAACAGCCCGGCTGCTACACTCTCCCGCAAATCCCGCCGTTCGACTTGGCAGGAATCGAGTTGGAGGAGTTCATTCTGCATACCGTGTAATCAATGCATAATGCATAAATCATAATTAATCCCGAGGGCTGCGATGAAAAGTGGCTTTCGGGATTTTTTGGCTTAATAACCAACATATTTTTATTATGACTTTTGTTTTGGCAATCGATTCCTTCAAAAATTGTATGACTTCTGCGGAGGCGAATAGTGCCGCAGCGGAGGGCATCAGGGACGTGTATCCCGATGCAACAATTGTACAAATGCCTGTGAGCGACGGCGGCGAGGGTTGGATGGAGGCTTTTGTGGCGGCGAAGGGCGGCGAAATCATTGAGACTGAGGTTTTTGACCCGTTGATGCGCCCCATAAAATCGCAATACTCCATCTGCGGCGACACCGCCATCATCGAAATAGCCAAGGCAAGCGGCATTGCATTGTTGAAACCGTCAGAACTCAATCCACTGAAAGCCAACACTTTTGGTACAGGACAATTGATTGCAAATGCAATCCGCAACGGTTGCAAAAAAATAATCGTGGGACTTGGCGGCAGCGCAACAAGCGATTGCGGAATAGGAATGTTGACGGCATTGGCAGAAAATTTTTCGGACGGAACTATTGTAAAACTTCCTGAATCACAATTGCTTAAAAACATCAATTTTGTAATTGCAACGGATGTCAACAATCCACTTTACGGCGAAAATGGTGCAGCCAACGTTTTTGCGCCGCAGAAAGGAGCGTCGCCCGAAATGGTAAAAATTCTTGATTCCAACGCTCAAAAATTTGCCAACGAAATGGCGGCGATTTTGGGTTATGATTGCAGTAAAAATCCCGGAGCAGGCGCGGCGGGCGGATTGGGATATGCCTTTATGCAATTTCTCGGAGCGGAGTGCAGGTCGGGAGCGGATTTGCTGTTTGACGCAGCGGATTTTGATGGCAAAATTGCCGATGCCGACTTAATAATCACCGGCGAGGGTTCGGCTGATAATCAGACACTTATGGGCAAATTACCGTCGGCAATCCTTCGCCGCGCAACTAAATTTGGCGTACCTGTCGCACTCTTGGCAGGTCGTGTCGCCGACCGCGAAAAACTCATTGCGGCAGGTTTTCGGGATGTTGTGTGCATCAATCGGGAAGGAATTTTGATGTCAGAAGCAATCAAAAATGATGTTGCAAAAAACAATTTGCGCCAAATATGGGCTATAATTCCAATCCTACACACCTTCTCTAATCTAATCCTCTGACACCGCGCAACTTACAGCGGTTTTCTTATTAATTCAAAACCTACAAAAACTTTAATTCTCTTTAATTTTGGTTAAATAATGGTGGGGAGATGGGGGCAGGTGTTTAATGGGCGTTGAATGTGGGTTAAATACCGCTTAAAACTGTTTAAAACCGCGTTTCGGGACTGAGCGATGCTTGTCCCGGGACGCGGTTTTTTGTGGGTTGGAGGGAGGGGCTTTCGGTAGGTTTCAGACCCCAAAAAAGGCAAGTGGGGTTTCAGTGGGGTTTCAAGTGGGGTTTCATTTTTAACACTTTTTCCGACAGACTAAACGCCCCCTAAACGCTTATTTTTTCAAGAAACACCGCGAAATCGGGCAAAATCTACCCCCCTTACACGAGGCGGTTTTTTGCGAAAAACACCCGTTATTTTTGTTTAAAATGCTTATTATCTGTATTTTAACCATTTTCAAGGCGTTTTTTGAGGGTGGAGACCTCTAATTCAAGCCGTGCTATATCCAATGCCTGTTCCTTAATAATCCCTTTAAGGGTGTTTAGAGCGGCGTTTGGCGACTCGTCAGGCGTTTCTTCAGACGCCATAGATGATGTTTCGGACTTCAACATCGAACCTTCGCCCGTTAATAACCAATCGCCAGATATACCATATTTTATTACAATATTCTGTAATGGAACAACACCAACATTGCTTCTCTCCTTTGATATTTCGGTCATCAGAGAGGTACTTATACCTAAAATTGCCGCAATTTCCTTTTTGTCTTGCGCTTTTTTATTAGATATAAGCCAAGATACTGTATTAGAAAACCGCATTGTAACATCGTTTATAGCCATTTTTACAAAATTTTGAAAAAAAGTTTCAAAAAAATTTGTTAATTATTACAGTATTCTGTATTTTTGTACCGTTTTCTAATCCGAAAACGCGCACTAATTTAAGCAATAAAATAGACAAAAGCAATACCACTATGAAAAAAATTGACATCAACATCAAACACCCGTACAAAAAGTACTTCGCGTTCTCGAAGTTGCGCGGCGAGATTGAT
>JAFXMJ010000207.1 GCA_017530465.1 Bacteroidales bacterium | reverse complement strand
TTTTGCAAAGGTAAAGATTGTTTTGCAGAAATGCAAACAGAAAACAGCAGAATTTTGTAACAAAGCAAAACATAAAGGGGCAAAATCGTACAGAATTTCAATCACGAATTGGTTTGGGTAGAGACGCACGGCCGCGCGTCTCTACGCGCGATATATGCGCAGAACGACAATAAAAATCATTTTTCAACAATTTCTGCCTTTTCCGCCGCCTCCTTTTCTTCCTCTACATCCTCCTCTGTCTTCGGGAAATACCTCTTTTGGAAAATCAATATCAACGCCACGCCGACCGTAACAGCCGAGTCCGCGATGTTGAAAATAGGGGAGAAGAATGTGAAATGGTTGCCGCCGACGAAGGGCATCCAATCGGGCCAATTGGCGTCGATAATTGGGAAATAGAGCATATCTACCACCTTGCCCTGCAAAAACGGCGCGTAACCGCCCATCGCGGGCATAAATTCGGCGACAGAATTGGCGGAATAGCCTGATTGTGAGAATACCATTCCGTAAAACATACAGTCTATCATATTGCCGATTGCGCCGGCGAGAATCATCGACATACAGGTGATGAAGCCCTTGTGCGGTTTGCGGTTTTTGACTGCCCAAAGTATATAATAAATCATTCCGGCAATCGCGATGATGCGGAATATCGAGAGGGCAATTTTGCCGCCGTTGCCGGGCAACGCCCAACCGAAGGCCATACCGGGGTTTTCGGTGAAGAGTAGTTGCGCCTGACGGACGCCGAAGTCCCAATTGATGTAACTACTTTCGCCTAAAAACATATGGGTCTTCACCCAAATTTTGACGACTTGGTCTATCACTATAATCGCGGCGACGACCAACGCCGAGCGTTTAAGTATCGGATTCATTAATAACTATTTACGTTCGTTAAGACTATTTTTGGTTGACACGTCCAACGTGGCGTGCGGCACGATGCGGAGGCGTTCCTTGGGTATCAACTTGCCGGTGATGCGGTCGATGCCGTAGGTCTTGTTTTCGATGCGGATGAGGGCGTATTTGAGGTTGCGGATAAACTTTTCCATCCTTCCCGCCATTATCGAAATGCTCTCCTTGCATTGGTTTTCCTGCGCGTTTTCTTGGTCGGCGGTGTTGTCCACCTGACTACTGTCGCGGTTGCGCAGTTGCTCCGAATAGTCGTCGTAGGCCTTCTGAGCCTGTTCGAGTTTTTGGAGAATCAACTCCTTGAATTCTTCGAGTTCTTCGTCGTTGTAGCGTGTCTTTTCTTCTGACATTTTAGTTATAGATTAGTAGTACAAATTGAAAAACAGCCGCCCAACGCTCTCTAAGGGCGTAAGCGGCTGATTTACTTAGGTTTAGATTTTCGTGATGCGTATCTTGACATTCAGGTTGTCGTCGATGTCGGTCTCGGTGATATTGTCGCCCGAGAGGTCGGCTGACGGCAGGAGCGACTGCGTGAGGGTCTGCGAACAGATATAGTCGCCAAAATTAGCGATTGCGCCCTTGATTGCGTCGGGGGTGGTGAGTTCCACCTTTATCTTGTCCGTAACGTCAAATCCGGCGTCTTTTCGCATATTTTGGATGCGGTTGATGAGTTCGCGGGCGTAGCCTTCGTCGATGAGGCTCTGAGTGAGGTTGATGTCGAGCGCAACAGTTATCTTGCCCTCGTTTGCCACCAAGCGTCCCGGAATGTCCTCGCTCGTGATTTCTGTCTCGGATGTGAGGACGTTTACAATTGTATTGTTGTCAATTGTAATCGACATATTTCCATTTTTCTCGAACTCCTGAATCTCCTCTTGCGTGAGGGTTGCGAGCCTTGCAGCCACCGCCTTCATATTCTTGCCCAACTTTTTGCCGAGCACCTTGAAGTCGGCTTTCACCTTCTTGGTGAGGATGCCGGCGGTCTCGTGGAGGTATTCAAGTTCCTTGACATTTACCTCGTTGAGAATCAGTTTTTTGACAGCCTCCAATTGAAGTTCCATTTGAGCATCCAAAATCGGGATTTGGATTTTTTGGAGAGGTTGACGGACTTTCAATGAGGCCTTCCTCCTGAGCGCCAACACCATCGAACTTACCTTCTGCGCGAGGTTCATACGCTCTTCGAGGTCGGTGTTGATTGCCGATGCGTCGTACTGAGGATAATTGGCGATGTGTACAGATGTAACGCAACGTTCTGTTACATTGTTCAAATCCCTAAACAACTTGTCGGCGTAGAACGGCGCGATAGGAGCCATCAGTTGAGCCACTTTTTCGAGGCAGGTGTAGAGGGTTTGGTATGCCGAGAGTTTGTCCTCGGTCATTCCGCCGCCCCAAAAACGTTTGCGGTTCAAGCGGACGTACCAATTTGACAAATCCTCGGTTACAAAGTCTTGAATCATTCTGCCCGCCCTTGTCATATCGAAGGCTGCGAAACTCTCGTCAACGTTCTTGATGAGGCTGTTGAGCAACGAGAGAATCCAACGGTCGATTTCCGGACGTTTTTCCAATGCGATGTCCGGCTCGCTGTATGTAAAGCCGTCAACATTTGCATAAAGCGCAAAGAATGAGTATGTATTATAAAGTGTGCCAAAGAATTTGCGGCGGATTTCGTCCACGCCCTCAGGGTCAAATTTGAGGTTTTCCCACGGCGAGGCGTTTGTGAGCATATACCAACGTACGGGGTCTGCGCCAAATTTCTCAACTGTCGTGAACGGATCTACGGCGTTGCCTTTGGACTTAGACATCTTCTCGCCCTTGCTGTCCAAAACGAGTCCGTTGGAGACAACGTTCTTGAAGCAAACTTGGTCGAAGACCATCGTCGCGATTGCGTGCAATGTGAAGAACCATCCGCGAGTTTGGTCAACGCCCTCGGCGATGAAGTCGGCGGGATAGGTCTTGTCGAAAAGTTCCTTGTTTTCAAAGGGATAGTGCAACTGTGCGTATGGCATTGCGCCGCTGTCAAACCAA
>JAFXMJ010000206.1 GCA_017530465.1 Bacteroidales bacterium | reverse complement strand
GCCGGATGGCAATTATGCATTAAGAATTATGCATTATGAATTAATCCTCCTTATCCACGCCCCCGGCACATAAGCCGTGGCATATCTTCCCACTCCTTGCAATTCCACGAACACCCGTTTCTGATGCTTGTACTTCATCACAATGCCTTCTACTCCCGCGAATGGCCCACCGATGACAATCACTTTTTCCCCGGATAGGAACTTCGGAACGAAAGCCTGGTCAACGATGATATTCTCGTTCCCGGATTCGACGATAATCTTAAAACTCTCCATCTGCCTTTCGGGGATGGTGAGGAAATCGTTGGTTCCGTAGGAATTGGTGGAAAAATGATTATAATAAGGTGTCATCCCTGCGAGCATCTTGCGATATTGCAGCAGGGCGCGGAAGTCGTTCAATGTGGAGCGCAGGAACAGTAATCCTGTGTTCAATGGCTTGTCTGCTATGTATTGTGTGGGGTTGTTGAAATCTTCGTTGGTGTATTCTATGTGACGGAGAATCGGGAGGTAAGGCTCGAGGTTGTCATCCTTGAGTGAGACGAGTTTGTCATAAATTTGTTGTGCGCGATGGTGTGTGGCGCGGATTGGAAACCAGTACCTCTCGTTTGGCAAAAGGGCAATCCTAACCGACTTCCCGAAATTGACGTTCTCTCTCTCGGGATTCGCACAGACATTCTGATTCAATGTCGCGCTTTCGGTCGTGCCGCTATGGAATTGGTTCAATATCGCCATTTTGATGGACAGATATGATTACCGGCTAAAAATATCAGCAATGGAAAACTCCATCCCATTTTTGCCGCTGCAAAGGTATAAAGAATTTTGAAAAAAGTCGTCTGTTTTTTTTTTTTTTGTACGCCGCGCTTTACATTGTTGGCGCAAATTGCTCATTTAGAATTTGTTGGAAGATGTAATATTTTTGCAGATTTTTTGGGGGAAATCTCACGGCATAGGGAAATACTATCGCGGAGGCACGGAGTACACGGAGAAGGAGATAAATATTTGGGTGATTGTGCAATAAAAACGAATTTTTGTCGTTATAAAAAGATTACATCCAAAATATTAAATATGAGAAAATTGAATAGATTTTTGCCCCTCGCGCTTGCTCTGAGCGTGTGTGGGGCTGCGCCGTCGGTCGCCAAAAGTGCTGGCGAGACGGCTGTTTACAATTTTGAGGACGGCGCAACGCTCGACGGGTGGTCGCTTGCCGTCAGCAACGTCAGCAATGTGTCGGCTTCCGGCATCAACACTTCGTCCAAATGCCTTAAATGCGTCCCCGAATCGGGCGTTCAGTATGGTGGCTATTTGGCAAAATGGAACACCCTCACTTTCAACGGTTCGCAGGGGCTCACACTGATGGTGTATTCCACGAGTGCCATCGGCGACATAGTCCTGGGTCTGCGTTCGGGCGCGTCCGACGCAAGCAACACTTTGGAGCGCACCGTCAATGTAAGCGAAACCGGCAAATGGGTCAAGGTCTATTTTGACCTCACGGGCGTGTCGGGCAGCTATGCAAGCTTCAATATCAAGTTTGCCAACGAAGTTACCTATTACGTTGACAACATCAATTATATCTCCTCCTCCGATATTCCCGAGGCTTACCGCAACACTTCGGGCGGTGGCAACAACGGCGGCACAGGCAGTTTTGATGCTGGAAGTGCCGATGCAGCTTTCGATGCCGATTATTATAAAAAGGCGTTGTGGATGACGACCCGTTTTTACGGAGCGCAACGCAGCGGCAATGGCCCCAACTGGCTCCTCTACGACCACAGCAAGAACTTCAGCGGCTACTCGGGCGGCAAATCTTACATCAAGGATGCCGATGGAAATTACGACCTTACCGGCGGATGGTTTGACTGCGCCGACTTCGTAAAATTTGGTCAGACCGAATTTTACGCCTGCTATATGCTTCTGCTTGGATATTCGGAGTTTACTGATGGCTATATTGACCTTTACTCGGCTGATTATCACGGATATACAAGTAGTGGTAATTATACCTACGAGGGCGCAAAGGGCGTTCCCAATGGTATTCCCGATGTCCTTGACGAGTGCAAGTACGCCACCGACTTTTTCCTCAAATGCGTCCGTAGCAAAAATCAGTTTTACTATCAAGTAGGCGATGGCAATGCCGACCATTCGGAGTGGAGCACGTCGCCCTACAAATCAGCCAAGAGGTCGGTTTCGGCAGGCGGCGAATCCGATGGTTCGCGTCCTGTATATTCGCTCTCGAGCGGTGGCACGTCGATGGTGGCATTGTGTGGCGCGTCGCTGGCTGCAATGTACCGTCTCTACAAGGATTATGACGCCGACTACGCCGCCAAATGTCTCGCCAAGGCAAAGGTCTGCGAGGAGTTTATTGGCAATGGCAATCTCGGCAACACTGGTTCATACGGCGGCGGTTTTTATCCTGCCAAAGAGGAGTACGCGCCCGATTTGGTGATTTTCTACTCCGAAATGTACCGCGCCACTGGCACAGAAAGTTACAAGACCAAGGCGGCTACTTATTTCGGACAGATGAAAGCATCGCACGGATGGTCGCTCTGTTACAACAATACCAACGACATCGCCGACTACGTATATTACACTGTTTCAGGCAATTCGAGCGCATTGTCGCAACTCCAAAACTACGCCAATGGTTACAAGGGCAGCGGCTATTTCCTCAATTCTGTTGGCGACAACACTTGGGGGCCGCTCCGTTACACCGCCAATCAAGCCTTCGTTTGGGCGTTGTACAGCAAGGCGATGGGCGCAAAGACCGTCAACGCCTACACCCTCCGCACTGTCGATTACATCATCGGCGACAACAACCACAATTTTTCGTTCGTTACCGGTCTCGGCGACAATTATCCGCAAAAGCCGCATTACCGCAATGTCTTTATGAACGACCAAAACAATATGTACTCTTGCTCGTTGCCCGCCAAATACGCCCAACTCGGCTATCTCGTCGGCGGCAACAAGACCAACACCGCCTACAACGATGACATCAACAATTATCAGAACGGCGAGGGCGGCATCGACTACAACGCTGGACTTGTGGGCGCGCTGGCTTACATCAATTCGTTTCTCAAAGATGGCAAGGAAGAGGTAATACCCATTACAATCACCAAAATAGAAATCTCCACCGCGCCCACCAAAACCGAATACCAAATTGGTGAATCCTTGGACGTTTCGGGCGGCAAAATCAAGGTGTCATACTCCGACAACACCGCCAAAACCGTAGCAATCACCGCCGCAATGTGTTCGGGTTTTTCGTCAACTTCCGCCGGTAACAAAACCATTACCGTGAAGTACGAAGGCAAGACGGCAACTTTTAAGGTTAACGTCAACAAAAAGGAAGAAGAGCCCGTTCCGTCAGAGGACGACAATACAAATACTGAGGATAATACAAAGACCGACGACAATACCAAGACCGACGAAGAAAACACGCCGTCGGGCGACAACACCCAAAACGACGATGGTCGTCAAAACAATAACAGTGACAAAGGTGGCGACAATACCGAAATCCCGACACCTGTCAGCGAGCAACAGGACTCCAATGGTCGCATTTTCAGTTACGATCATACGATTGTAATTGAGAATATCGCCGGCGATGTCCGTGTTTGCAATATGCAAGGGCAGCTCGTATTCTCCGGCAAGGATGTCAAGGAAATCCAAATCAACATCCCCGGCATCTACATCGTCAAAGCTGGCGCAATGACGCAAAAAGTTGTTATAAGGTGATAATTCCTGTTTCCCGGTTCAAACAAATAAAGACTGGGAAACTTTATATTTTTCCATAATAATAATCAAACGCTTTTGCCTGATTATTATTAAATATTACGAGGTTTTTGGACAGTTTTTTGTCTATTACCTCGTAATTTTTTTAGTGTTAATCGTTCTTTCTGAGAAATGTTTAGTTTTTTGAAAGTGATTGAAAAATAGACGATTATATCCGCCAAATTTTTTGTAGTTTTTTTTTGAAGTGTTTTATCGGCGGAAAAATTATGGTAATTTCAAAAATCATATTTATCTTTACCGCCAGAATGTACAAGTAAAAAAACATAAATACGATACACCTAAAAAATGAGAACCATTAAGTTGGTGTTTCTGTGCTTGGCATTGCTTGTATCGGCAAGAGTGGCGGGACAGACACCAAGGGCATACGCCGTGTGGACTGAGGGCGACAAGACGCTGACTTTTTTTGTGTCGGTGCTCAATTATTATCCCGGCGACATATACGGCGACCAGCGCATCACGCAGTTGTGGAAGGGCGATGCCGTGCTCAATACTCCGCCCGACAATACCGCGCCGTGGTGCTCCACCATCAGGTCGCAGGTGGAGTGTGTGGTATTTGACCCGTCGTTTGCATTGGCGCGTCCTACATCTACGGCGTGGTGGTTTGAGAATTATTGCGACACACAGACGGCAGAGTCTGAGGGCGCGTCGTTGAAGCATATATATGGCATCGAGTACCTCAATACGAGCGAGGTGACGAGTATGTACAGCATGTTTTATGGATGTTCAGGATTGTCGGAATTGGATGTTTCGCATTTCGACACCCACAATGTCACCAATATGAGCTGGATGTTTGCCGGATGCCGTGGGCTGAGGACATTGGATGTGTCCAATTTCGAGACCTCTATGGTCATCAATATGTCGTTTATGTTTCAAGGATGCTGGAGCGTGTTGTGGCTTGATGTCGATAAGTTTGACACCGGCAATGTCTGCGATATGAGCTATATGTTTTCCGATTGCAACAATCTTAGGCTCTTGGATGTCTATAATTTTAAGACCGGCAATGTCACCGATATGAGCAATATGTTTTCGTTTTGCTATTCGCTCACGGAGCTTGACGTCTCGCAGTTTAGGACTGGCTTGGTGGAAGATATGAGCTGGATGTTTGCGTGCTGTGCGGGTCTGTCGGTGCTTGATGTCAAGAAATTTGACACCCACAATGTCACCGATATGAACAATATGTTTGCCGACTGCACCAACCTGATTTTTGTGGATACGCGGCACTTCTACACGGTGCGCAGGTGCGACCGCGAGGATATGTTTTCGGGTTGCGATATGCTTGCAAAATTGACTTATTGACAGTGATGCAAAAAAAAGTTAAAAATTTTGCCCGATTTTTGCATATCATATCGAAACAATATGTAATTTTACGACATGAAAATAATTATTAATGTAAACATATAAAAAAATGAGATTAACAACATTGACGAGTATTCTTGCCATAAAACACAAGGTTTTCCGTGCAATGATGCTGCTGTCGGCAATGCTGCTTCTGCCGTCGGCACTATTTGCGCAGGGCAAGAACGCCTACGCATTATGGACGGAGGGCAATAGTACCCTCACGTTCCTCTACACCGACAATGTGTATGAGGTCGGCAAATCGCGGAGCGGCAACACGATTACCAAGTTGTGGAGCGGCGACGATGTGCTCAATTCACCGGCAGGCGACGTTCCGGGATGGACGTCAATTAGGAAGAAAGTTCAGGTCGTGGAGATAGACCAGTCTTTTGCCGATGCGCGTCCCAAGTCCATCGCTTATTGGTTTGACAATAGCGAGAATGGCACCACCCCGGCTTCCACGCTCACCACTATCAAGGGTCTCGAATACCTCAATACCAGCGAGGTGACGAGCATGTGTGGTGCGTTTTTCCGTTGCGCGGTGTTCGGTGACTTGGATCTCTCCACGTTCAAGACTTCCAAGGTGACCGATATGAGCTATATGTTCATGGGCTGCACCGGCCTCAAGCAGCTCGACCTCTCGGGCTTCAATACCGGCAGCGTCACCAATATGAGCAATATGTTTGCATATTGCTCCGCGCTCACTGCGGTAGATGTCGCTGGCTTCGACACTCAGAATGTCACCGACCTGAGCAGTATGTTTTACGGCTGCAAAGCCCTTGCTGATGTGGATGTGAGCGGATTCAATACCAAGAGTGCGACCACATTCGCCAATATGTTTTATGGTTGCTCCGCCATCACGGAGATCGACCTTTCTAATTTCGTGGTTGACAATGTGACCACCACCGCCAATATGTTTGCATCGTGCAGCTCGCTTGCCACCATCCGTGCAGCCGAGAATGCCGATTGGCGCGGTGTCAGCAATACCAGCAATATGTTTGCCGGCTGCAACAAGCTCTTGGCTGTAAGCAAGGACGGCAGCAATTGCAAGTACGTTGCGGGTGAAGATATGCCTTACGCCTGTGCAAATGGCAAGGGCTATTTCACTTCGATTGCTGGATATATGATTACTTTTGTGGGCTACACCTCGTCTGACGTAGTTTTGCAGATGGTTGACAAGGATGCTGCCACAGTGCAATTGAAGCAAAATACCTTTACAGATCCCAATGATTACAAGGTCTTTGGCTCTTGGAACACCGAGAAGGATGGCTCTGGCACGTCTTACAATGATGGCGAGACCATCAGCATCACCGGCAATATGATTCTCTATTCGCAGTGGGGCATGGACATTAGCCTTTGCGACATCACTGTCAATCCGCTTTCTTATACCTACAATGGCAAGGAGTGCACACCTTCTATTATTATAGAGGACAATCTCGATGCCCTCACCCTCGACAAAGATTATAAGGTGGAGTACAAGGACAATGTTAATTCCGGCACGGCTACGGCCATTGTCCGTGGTATCAAGAATTACGCTGGCACTGTCAATAAGACATTCGCCATCAAACCCGCCAATATCAGTGTTGCCACCATCACTCCGCAGCGTCAGGTGTTGGCTTATAGCGGCGAGGCTCAGGCTCCCACTTACGTACTTCGCAATGGCGACGTAAGGCTCGAGGAGGGCGTTGATTACACAATAAGTGGTCTCGATGGCAATTCCGCCGTTGACGACTACACCGTGAAATTCACCGGCAAGGGCAACTACACCGGCACCACCACCGCCATCTACACTATTTCGGCGCAGAAGGCATACGCCGTGTGGACAGAGGGCAACGCCACATTGACATTTATGATGGCTGAGACCGCCCCCGTAGTTGGCGAAGATTTCAATGGCAGCCCTGTGACGGCTTTTTGGACTGGTGACGACGTATTAAATTCGCCCAAGTCCAGTGTCCCCGCGTGGAATAGTACAGTGAGTGGTACGGTGAAGATTGTCAATTTCGACGCTTCCTTCGCCGAGGCAAGCCCCAAGTCGATTGCGTATTGGTTTGACAATACGATAGAACCTGGCAGTCCGGCTCAGACATTGGTGCAAATCAAAAATATCAAAAACCTCAATACCAGTGCGGTAACTTCGATGCAAGGTGCGTTCAGTGGTTGTTCTGCGCTCACGTTGATAGATGTAAGCAAGTTTAATACTGACTTGGTTACAGATATGAGTTGTATGTTTTTTGAATGTTCCAAGGCTACCAAGATTGACGTTTCGGGATTCTACACTGAATCTTGTACCGATATGTCGAATATGTTCTATGGATGTAGCAAGTTGACTAAAATTGCCACCGACAATTTCGACACCAAGAACGTTACCTCGATGAGCGGTATGTTTGAATATTGTTCATCACTCACTGAGGCGGCAGTCAGCGGTTTCAATACCGAGAATGTTACCGATATGGAGTCTATGTTCAGTAGCTGTACGGCACTCAAAACTGTTGACCTCTCCAAATTCAATACCGCCAAGGTGACGAAAATGAATGATATGTTCTGGGGATGTTCGTCGCTTACTGAGTTGAATGTTGCAAGTTTTGAGACCAGCAATGTGGAGTCGTTTGCGTTTATGTTTTGTGGTTGCTCCAAACTTGCCTCGCTTGATGTTTCCAAGTTCAACACAAGTTCTGCCACTAATTTCGCCGCAATGTTTATGGATTGCGAATCGTTGACATCGCTCAATGTTTCTGGCTTTGCGACCAACAAGGCAACCAATTTTTCAGATATGTTCGGCGGATGTAAAAATCTTGCTAAGATAGACGTTTCCAAGTTTGAGACTGGCAAAGCAATACATTTCTCGAGTATGTTCAACGGTTGTGCATCCCTCAAAGAGCTTTACGTTGGCAATTTTGATATGAGCAGCGCATACGATATGCATAAGATGTTTGCTGGCTGTTCCTCGCTTGTCACCATTCGCGCTAAGCAAGACACCGATTGGACTTCGGTTGATAATGCTGATGACGTGTTTGCAGGAGACAACGCCCTCGTTGGCGTAGGTGCTGACGGCACTGTCTGCACGTATGAGGATGGCAAAAACGCCCCCAATGTCTGCAAGGATAAAATCGGTTATTTCACTCCAGACAATATTTATGTAATCACCTTTGATAACAACCTCGACGACCGTGAGTACGCTTATCAGGTGGTGATACGTCCGGTGCTTGACAAGGTGCAGCTGATGCCCAACCCATTCACGAGCGATACCTACAATTTCGTTTCGTGGAACACCTCTGCCGACGGCACTGGCACTACAAGCAAGGATGAGGCTTCTATCAACGTTGGCTCCGACATCACACTCTACGCGCAGTGGGGTAGGGACATCGAGCTTTGCAAGGACAATTCTTCGATTACGCCTAATTCTTACACCTACACCGGTGAGAATCTTCGTGTCACCGACCATGGTGGACGCATTATTATAAAGGACGGCGACAAGACCCTGTTGGTAAATGTCGATTACACCATCACGTATCCCGCCGAATTTACTAACGTTGGCACATACGACGTTACGATTACTGGTAAGGGCATTTACGCTGGTTCGTTCACCCTTTCTTACGAAATTGCCCCCTACGACCTTTCCGATGTCAACATTGAGCCTGAAAACGCAGTCTTTGTTTACAATGGCGAGGCTCAGTGCCCCGACTTCGTGCTTACCGACGGCAATGGCAACAAGCTCACAAAAGACGTTGATTACAATATAATTACCGACGTAAGCGCAAATATCAACGGCGAGGAATATATGGTGGAATTGGAAGGCATCGGCAATTACACTGGCTTCAACTACGCATTCTACTCCATCAAGAGTGCGTATGCAGTGTGGACCGAAACCAACAATACTCTCACCTTTGTCCTCGACGAAAATATCTATAAAGCTGGTGTTTCGTACATCGACGGTCACAAGGCTACAAAGGTATGGAGCGGCGACGCCATCGCCAAATCGCCTGTAGATGGCAAGCCCGCCTGGGGCGAAATCCTCGGCAGCCTTGTCACGGTAAATTTCAAGGAGAATTTTGCCAATGTAAGTCCGACTTCCACGGCATATTGGTTTGCAGGTGCCGACAAGCTCGCCACCATCATCAATCCTGACAAACTCAATACTTCCGATGTAACGTCGATGGCAAGTATGTTTGAGGGTTGCAAGTCGCTCACTGCTATCGACCTTTCTAATTTCAATACCAGCAATGTCACCGATATGAGCAAGATGTTCTACGGCTGCGCATCATTGGAAGAGGTGAATGTAAGGTCGTTCAATACCGCCAAAGTCACCAAGATGGACGGCATGTTTGCCAATTGTACCGCATTGCACACGATACTTGCCAACGCCACCGACAATTGGGCTAAGACCAATCCCTCGATGTCGGGAATGTTTGCTGG
>JAFXMJ010000017.1 GCA_017530465.1 Bacteroidales bacterium | reverse complement strand
GGAGACTGATTCAAGCCATAAGTATGAAAAAGTCCGTCTCGGTATTTCTTTAGTCTGATGCCTGCTATACCAGAAACTTTCGGGACAAGGTTTGCGTGAATTAAAAAACGATTGTCCCCGGAAATCCCTTGCCAATCATATTTACCCAAAGTGAATCTTCTAATTTTGGAATGGTTCTAACAACCCTTATCGGCATATCTTGCTCAACGGCAGCCTGTTCTATTTTATCTAAGACACGGTTGACATACTCGACAATAATAGGATTTTCAATCATTGTGTCGTTGCTGACAACATACACATCACGACCGACAAATCCGTGAAAGTTCTTTGCTTTTTCCAACGCTTTCCAAACAAGTTGGAGCATAACAGTAGAATCCTTGCCGCCGCTAAATCCGATAATCCAAGGGCGATTGCTACTGTCGGCAAACATATATTGGTCGATTATTTCATCAATTATGTTATCTACAAAGTTCATTTTCAAATAATTGATGAAACAATGAGGGAAGTACAAATATATCTAACACTTTACTTTTAGGGGGGGTAAAGTGCTGATTTTCAATCTGTTACAAAATCGAAAATCGTTACAAGAACCGATATGTTGTTTAATTCTGTACATAACGAGCGCAAAGTTAAACAATTTTTTATAATTGACGCACTTCTTTTGTGAAAATATTTTGCATTGCTATTCTTTCTTTCACAAATCCCGTGGAATACTGAGCAATACAGTTGTTATTGGAATCAAAAACATCTATGCCATACATATCGGAATGAAACAATGTATTACCGTGATACATTGTCCCAAGAGTTGAAAGGGCTTCGTCAAAACAACTTTCAAGTCTTTCATCCTCTGTGCCAAAATCAAAAGGTTGGTATTGTGATTGTGCCATATTTAGTGTTTTGTTGTTGGGTAACTGCATAATAAATCAAAACTTCTTCAATTCTTCCTTCAATTTCTCTTTTTCTTCCTCGCTGAGTTTCTTCGACATAATAGAACGCACAATATCCTCTACCCTATGCCATTTGTAAGTTTTTACAGGTTTGGGGGCTTTCCCGTTTTCCACAAAATCCTTGAAATCAAGATTTTCGCGCCATTCGCAAATTGTGCCGTCGTGATTGACAGCAAGTTCCAAATAGTCGCCAAAACCTTTTTCGTAAGGCGGAAGAATTGAGTTGGGAACATAGCCGCGAATTTGCCATAATGGTTTCTTCTCAGCATCAAGGAGTGTGTAAGTACCACTGTCGCAGACTTTTGCCCACATTCTTAGGTAACCTTCCTCGTAATTCCAATTTTCTACTTTGCCGGTTTTAAGGTCGATTACATACTCCAATAATTGAGTATCGGGATTGAGAGTTGGCGGCGTAAAATCATCGTCGCACTCCAATTCAGTCATCAAACCATCGTCAAAAGATATGAGCCTCGGTTCGTCATCCTTATCGTATGGTATTGAAACACAAATATAACGCGCCTGATTTATAATTTCTTCGTTCATAATTATTCTGTTTAGATTTTTGCAAATATACAAAACTTTTCTTATCGGGGCAAGTAATTTTTCAGACCACCTCCCCCAATTCACCCGTAACGCTGTCGATTATAAATCCCCTTACAACCACATCTTTTGCCATCAGGGGATGATTCTTGACGGTATCGACGGTGCGGCGGACGGATTCTTCGGTGTCGTGAAAACCTTCGAGCCAATGGTCGAGGTCGATGCCGCAACGCGAAATCATTTCAAACACTTCCGGCTTGATGCCTCGCTCCGCCATTTTGGACTCAAACTCCTTGAAACTCATATGACAAGCACCGCAACTACTGTGAGCCACCACCATAATTTCGTTGACACCGAGTTCGTAAACCGCCACCAAAAGACTGCGCATAGCACTGTCGAAGGGCGAAATCACAAGTCCGCCGGCGTTTTTGATAATCTTGGCATCGCCGTTGCGCAATCCGAGCGCGGCAGGCAACAATTCTGTCAGACGTGTGTCCATACACGAAAGCACAGCAAGTTTTTTGTCGGGATATTTGGAGGTTACAAACTTTTCGTAACCCTTCTTAGCCACAAACTCCCGATTGTAATTGAGGATAGAATCAATCATAGTTTTATAGTTTTTAATGCGCCTCCAACCAATTCTTGGCGAACTTGCCTTCCACCTTCAACTTCACCTTCAACTTCGCCGCATTTTCCATCTGACGGACAACGATTTCTTCAACGGCATCCTTTTCGTTGGGAAGGACATCGAAGACAAGTTCGTCGTGTACCTGAATCAACAACTGCGACTTCAAGCCGGCGGCGATGAACTCGCGGCGGATGTTGTTCATAGCGATTTTGATGATTTCGGCGGCGGTGCCTTGGATGACGGTATTGACGGCAAGACGCTCGGCGGTGGCGCGGACGTTGACATTGCGCGAATTGATGTCGGGCAGGTAGCGACGATGCCCAAACATTGTGCTTACATAACCCTTCGCACGGCACGAGGCGGCAGTCTCTTCCGTAAAACGCTTGATGCCCGCAAACATCTTGAAGTAGCCGTCAATCAACTCCTTCGCCTCATTGCGCGACATACCCGTGTCCTGCGACAGTCCAAACGCCGAAATGCCGTAGTTGATGCCGAAATTCACCGACTTGGCGAAAGACCTCTGCTGCTTTGTAACCTGCTCTGGCGGCACATTAAACAGTTTGGCGGCGGTGGCGCGGTGGAAGTCCTCGTCGTTGTTGAAAGCGGCAATCATCGCCTCATCGTCGGCAATATGCGCCATCACGCGGAGTTCCACCTGCGAATAGTCGGCGGCGAAGATAAGGTTTTCGGGCGATGACGGCACAAACGCAGCCCTCACCTTCTGTCCCTCCTCCGTGCGGACGGGGATGTTTTGGATGTTGGGGTTAGACGAACTCAGGCGACCCGTTGCCGTTACACACTGATTGAAATTGGTGTGGATGCGCCCCGTCTTGGGGTTGATGAGCAACGGCAGAGCCTCGGTGTAAGTGTTGACGAGTTTTTTGATGCCGCGATAGTCGAGGATGGCTTGGATGATGGGATGCTTGCCCTTGATTTTCACAAGTTCTTCCTCGCCGGTGGCATATTGACCGGTCTTGGTGGTCTTGGGCTTGTCATCGACCTTCATCTCGTTGAAGAGGACGTCGCCAAGTTGACGGGTGGACGAGATATTGAACTCGTGTCCCGCGTATGCGTAAATCTGCTGCTCTATCGCTGCAACCTTTTCGTTAAGTTCGTTGGTGTAATCCTTTAAATAAGAAGTGTTTATGCATACGCCATTAAATTCCATATCAGCCAATACATACACGAGCGGCATCTCGATTTCCTCGGCGGTGCGCAACAAGTCGTATTTAACAAGTTCGGCGTACAATTTTTCCTTCAATTGGAAGGTAACGTCAGCATCCTCGGCGGCATATTCCTTGATTTGCTCGATGTCAACCTTGTCCATCGTAATCTGCGCGGTCTTCTTTGCACCGATGAGTTCCTCGATATGCACGGGGGTGTAATTGAGGAAAATTTCGGCGAGATAGTCCATATTGTGCTTGCGGTCGGGGTTCACGAGGTAATCGGCGACCATCGTGTCAAAGAGTTTGCCCTTGACCTCGATGCCGTAGTTGCGGAGTACGAGGATGTCAAACTTGATGTTTTGACCAATCTTGCCGATGCTCTCCGCCATAAACGCCGGGCGGAAAAATTCGAGTTTGCGCTGCGTGTCTTCGTCGTCGTTGACATCAAAAGGCACGTAATACGCCTCGTGCGCCTTGAAACAGAACGAGAGTCCGACGATTTTCAGATTGCGGGTGTCGAGGCTCGTGGTCTCGGTATCAAAACAAAACTCGCTCAATTCCAACAACTTGTGCCTTAAATCCACCAAATCGTCGTCGCTCTCCACAAGATGATACGTGTGCGGTACGGTGTTGATGGTTTCGTGAGTAACGAGAGGAGCCGTCTTGGGCGGTTCGGGCGTGGGCGCAACAGCGTTGGGGTCAAAGAACAACGAACCCTGCACAGCCTCAATCGGTTTTGCTTTTGGCAGCATCCTCATCAACAACGATTTCATTTCCAATTCTTCCAAAATCGAGCGCAATTTTCCCTCGTCGGTGGGCTTGCGAATGAAATCGCCCTCCACGAACTCCGTGGGCGCGTCAGTAACGATTGTTACGAGTTTTTGGGCGAGAAGGAAGTCGTCTTTGTATGTTAAAAAGTTCTCTTTCTGCTTGCCTTTCAGGGAGTTAATCTGTTGATAAATATTTTCGGCACTCTTGTATTGCGCTATCAACTTGTATGCGGTCTTTTCGCCGATGCCGGAAACGCCCTTCACATTGTCGGCGGCGTCGCCCCACAGCGCGAGGATGTCGATAAACTGCAACGGATTCTCCAAACCTGTTGATTGGCAGAAACTTTCGGCGGAAACAATCTCGGCAGCCTTGCCTTTTTGGGGCTTGTAGATATAGATGCCGTCTTCGAGGAGTTGGTTGTAATCCTTGTCGGGCGTTATCATATACACGTCGAAGCCCTTGCGCCGCGCCTGTTTTGCCAACGTTCCGATAACGTCGTCAGCCTCATATTCAGGCACTTCCACGCGCTTGATGCCCATTGCGTCGAGGATGGATTTGATGCGCGGCACGCCGGTCTTGATGCCCTCGGGGGTAAGCGGTCGCTGCGCCTTGTATTCGGGGTAAATCTTGTTGCGGAAAGTTGGGTACGGCGGGTCGAAAACCACCGCTATATGCGAAAACTGTTCGTTCTTCAAAATCTCCAACAGAAAGTTCATAAATCCAAAGACAGCCGAGGTGCTCTCGCCCTTGCTGTTGACCATCGGATTGTTAATCAACGAATAGAACGCCCTGTAAATCATTGCGTAAGCGTCTATGAGGAAAAGTTTTTTCATTGTCAAAAGTGTTTAATGAATCCGAGACAAAGATAATAAAATTTTGGGGATTTGATACAAATGAAACAATTTTTACACAGCCAAAATTGTAAACATTACATCCTCGCCCTCTCCTCGTTTCCTGCGCCGGTGCCTTTGTATTTAGATTTGGCGGGATTGAAGCGGTAATTGACCTGCAAGTAAAACTCACGCGAATCATACGTCAAGCGCAAATCCTGAAATCCACGCGAATAATAGTACCGTTCGTCGCGTCCTTCGTGGTTTGTGATGTCAGAAACACCGACCTCAACAGACAGTGCATCAGCGAAAAACGACTTGGAAACACAGAAATCGAACACACAATAGTTGGATTTGTAATAAGATTCATCAGAATGTCCGCGACCATAGAAATAGAAATCAAGGTCGAATGTCCAACCACTTTCAAGACTAAAAACATTGTCGATTTCAGCCGTGAAACGAGGTTTGTCGTACACTCTCGTAACAGACTGAGAAACAACGCGAAAATCTTGTTTCGCGAGCGTCAAGTCAAAGGTAGGTGTGTAAACTCCAAACTCAGGCTCGACGCAGAGATTGAACGCCAATTGTGACAACCTTTTGTCTGCGTTAACCATCTGACTGATATACGCTTC
>JAFXMJ010000205.1 GCA_017530465.1 Bacteroidales bacterium | reverse complement strand
ATGATTTGAAAAAAGTCTTAATGTCCATTTCATTAATTCATAATTCACAATTCATAATCCATAATTGCCATCTGGCAGATGCCAATCTTATTGATTTGCAAATTTACAAACTCTTTTCTAAAACGCCAAATTTTTTGAAATGTGTGGGCTTGCGTGGATTATTCCCTCCTTCTCCTTCCGTACTCCCAGCACAGCAGCACCACCAATCCCACCAACATTCCTCCTAAATGTGCGAAGTGTGCGATATTGTCGCCAGAGAAATCCTTGATGCCGAAGAAGAGTTCCGCAACGCCGTAGAGCAGCACGAAATATTTTGCGGGGATGCCAATCGGGATGAATAGCAACTGCAATTTCAAATTCGGGAACATCAGTCCGAATGCGAGCAACAGTCCAAACACTGCGCCCGACGCGCCCACCATCGACTGATTGTACAAAGCCGCCTGAATCTTGGGCAGTTCCTGTTCCATAGAATCCATAATTTGTTCGTTGGTGTAGAAGCCGGTGCGCCAACGGTCGGCGAGTTCGGCGACTACGGCGTCGTTGATGACGTCGGTAGAATTGCCGAGAGCCACAAGCGCATCAGGCGACGGCGCGGCGTAGAATGCCGCCACAGCATCGGTGTAAGGCATTATTTGGAAGTGCCAAACGAGCATATTGATGATGCCCGCGCCAACGCCCGTCACCAAATAATAAAACACAAACCGTTTTGTCCCCCACACGCTTTCTATCATACTGCCAAACTGCGTGAGCGCAAACATATTGAAGAATATGTGCATAAAGCCCGCGTGGACAAACATATAAGTTATAAACTGCAACGGCTTGAAATATTGCGATTTAATGTAGTACAATGAGAGGGCGTGGTCGATGTCGAACCCTGTCATTTGCACTAAGTAGCCCAATATGAAAACCGCTATGTTGGCAAGGAGTATCGCTTTGACTCCGTTGGTGATTGGTGGCATTTAATTGTCTGTTTTTCAAATTATTAAATCAGTTGAACATCCTCTCCAAATCGTCGGGGCGGAGGACAATGGTGGTCTTGCGTCCGTCGGGCGAAAATTCGGGTTGTTGCGTGGCGAGAAGGTCGTCCTTCAACGTCTGCATCTCCTCCGTCGAGAGCGACCTGCCGCCCATCACCGCCTCGCTTCTTGCCGCAGAACGTGCGAGAATGTCCTTCATCGACGAAGATATGTTGCCGTGTTCGTCGCGGTAACTGTCTATTACCTTGATTAATACGTCTATCGCCTTGTTTTGCTCCAAAAACGGAGGTATGCCGCGCAATGTTGCCGTGGCGGTGGGCGAGGGGAAGTCGATGTCGAAACCGACGCTCATCAGTTCGTCCCGGATGTCGTAAGCCATTGCGAGCGACGTGGCGTCGAGGTCGAGGGGTTGAGGGTACAACAATTGCTGCGTGGCGTCCGCGTTGGATGCAATCTGGCGCAGATATTTTTCGTACAGGATACGCAGGTGTGCCCGGTATTGGTCTATAAGCATAATGCCGTTGTCGTGGAGCGCGGCGATGTATTTGTTGCCAATCTGCATCAACGGTGTCGGCGCGGCGGCGGGCTTGATGTCGTCCGTAGAGCCGTTGAGAGCCGATTCGTAGAGCGTCTGCCAATTGTCGGTGCTGCGGCGTAGTGGTTGATAATCAGATTGTTTGTAATTGTAACTACCCTTGCTGCGACCACCACCGCCGTCGCTGAAACTCTGCGGCTTTTCCGTCGAGACAAAGGGATTGTAATCCGGGTCGTAACTTATCTGTGGCTCTTCGGGCAGCGGACTGTCGGAGCGGAAATAAGGGATGTCGTTAATTGCCTGATTGTCAAAATCTATCGCCGGTGTAACGTCGCTCTTGCTCAGAGTCTCCTTGATGCCCGCCTGCAACAATCTAAATATGTCGGAGGCGTTCTCAAAATTGATTTCGGTCTTGGCTGGATGCACATTGACATCTATCGTGTGCGGATCAACCTCCATATACAGAAAGTATGGCGGAATGCAGTCGGGCAAGGTCAATTTGTCATACGCCAACGCCACCGCCTTATGAAAATACGAATTTTTCATATAACGGTTGTTGACGAAGAAAAACTGTTTGTCGGTCTTGCGCTTGGATGGCGACGGCTTGCCGCAAAATCCCGTTATCTTCACGATGGATGTGTCTATTTCCACGGGGATGAGCGTAGAATTGAGGTTCTTGCCAAAAACACCCAAAATCCTCTGTTTCAGGTTGGTTTTGGGCAGGGAGTAGATGATATTGTCGTTGTGATGCAGCGCAAATTCTATCATCGGGTGAGTCAGCACAATACGCTGAAACTCAGTGATTATGTGTTGGAGTTCGGTGCTGTTGCTTTTGAGAAATTTGCGACGCGCCGGCACGTTGAAGAATAGCGACTTAATCGCAAAATTTGTCCCCTGAGGTGTGCTTACAGGGGTTTGACTGATGAATTTGGAGCCATTGATGATTACGTCCGTACCAATTGCATCGTCGGCACGGCGGGTTTTCAGTTCCACTTCCGCAACGGCTGCAATGGATGCCAACGCCTCGCCACGGAAGCCTTTCGTATATATGCAAAATAAGTCCTCCGCCTTGGTGAGT
>JAFXMJ010000204.1 GCA_017530465.1 Bacteroidales bacterium | reverse complement strand
GTGATGGAACGGTTTCGGCAGCTGTATCCCGATTGCAAAATCATTTTAACATTCTTTTCGCCGTCGGGCTACGAAGTCCGCAAAAATTACAACGGCGCGGATTATGTTTGCTATATGCCCGCCGACACCCCCGACAACGCCAAAAAATTCCTCGACATAGTGATCCCCAAGGCGGTTTTCTTCGTCAAATACGACTATTGGTACAACTTCCTCTGCGAAGTGCACGACCGCCAAATCCCGCTTTACATATTCTCCACGATTTTCAGGGAGGGACAAGTATTTTTCCGCTGGTACGGCAAAAAATACAGGAAAGTTTTGAGTTTTTTCACGCACCTGTTTGTGCAGGACGACAATTCAGTAAAACTCCTCAAATCAATTGGCATAGAGAACGTTACAATAGCTGGCGACACAAGATTTGACCGTGTTTGCGAAATCACCAGCAACGCCAAGCCCATACCGTTGGTTGACAATTTTGTGGGCGATTCGCGAGTCATCGTTGCCGGGTCGAGCTGGCCGCCCGACGAGGAGATTATCTTTGGAGCGATGCGCCGTCTCGAAGGCAAGCACAATGTAAAACTCATCATTGCGCCCCACGAAATCCACGAAGGACACCTCGTCGCCATCGAAAAAATGCTCGGCGAAATACGCAGCATCCGTTTCTCCAAATCTGACGCGGCAAATGTCGCAGAATACAAAGTGTTGATTATAGACAACTTCGGAATGTTGTCTTCATTGTACAAATACGCCGAAATAGCCTACGTGGGCGGCGGTTTTGGATCGGGCATCCACAATATTTTGGAAGCTGTAAGTTACTCGATACCAGTGGCATTCGGTACCAATTATAAACGATTCAAAGAAGCTGTTGACCTCGTGTCGCTCGGCGCGGCAATGACTGTAAGAAACGAGGCAGAGCTATATTCCGTATTCGACCGTTACCTCTCCGACCAAACGCTCCTCAAACGCGCCGGTCAAATATCACGCGAATACGTGGAGAAGAATTTAGGCGCGGCAGAGAAGATATTGGCGGTTGTGAAAATTGCATAACAATCAACAACAATTAATACAACTCGATTATGAAAGCAAAACACCTCATCCCCCTCGCACTCTGCGCACTACTCGCAGCCTGCACATCGGGCGGCAACAATCAGCAACCTACGGCACAGACCGCCGACACCGCAAAACAGGCTGCCGCACCCGAAAAACCGCAACAGACCACCACGCCAGAACCCAAAAAAGACGCCCCGCAAGTGGACATCGCCCAAAACGTCCTCAAACTCATCGACAAAAAACTCCTGGAGCTCGACAAAAACGAGTTTTCAATCACCACAGCCGACTACAACCAAGCCATCAACGAAAAACGCACATTCGACGAATACACATCGCCGCTCTTCATCTACCTGATGCACCAATCAGATTGTTTTTACATTGCAAACGTCAAATGCTACAAGATGGACGAGGGCGACAAGTATTTTGTGTTTTTCCAAACTGATGCAGGCTGCGACGGCGGCGCAACGGTATTATCGAGGTGCTTTGTCTATGACGGCGCAAAACTCGACCCCATCGAAAACCCAATCCAACTGCCCGCCTTCGACGAATACTTCCAAGGCGTCAATACCGCCCAATTCCAAGAAATCAAACATATAAAAAGCGACTACCCAAAGCCCAACAAGGATTTGAATGGCATCGACATCCGCTTCGACGACAACGGCAACATCGAACTCCGCCCCGCCTCCTCCGATATGTCGGAGGAACTTTGGGAAGCAATGAAGCCCGTCAAGTACAAATTTGACGGCAAGACATTGGTGAAGATGTAATCAAAAATCAATTGAGGGAGAATGGCGCACAATCAAAACTCCATCTTAAACCTTCCATTCCCCTTCATCGCTTCGTAAACATCCTTATTGAAAGTGTAACTCTTTGGCGTGCGTCCGGCGTGTCGGGATGCTGGTGCTGCGACGCCCTCGTTGCTTTCAGAAATGACGCCCGATTGGAGAATCTTCTTCATAAAATTCCTGCGGTCGAACCTCACACCCAAAATTGCCTCGTACAATCGCTGCAAATCAGGTATGGTAAAGTACCTGTCCATCAGGTCAAAACCTATCGGCTCAAAATGTATCTTCTCCCGCAACGTCTGCAACGCCTTGGCGAGTATCTCCTTGTGGTCGAAGGCGAGGTCGGGCAGCGCGCCTAATGCAAACCACCGCGCATCGCTCGCGTCGTCGCCGCCCACCACTTCCGACTGCCTTACGAGCGAATAATACGCCACCGACACCACGCGCTCCCTCGGATCGCGGTCGATGGCGGAGAATACGGCAAACTGTTCGATGACCGATGGCAAGAATGATGTCTCCTCATGAAGTTCGCGGCGTATGCACTCGTCGGTGGTCTCGTTCATACGCATAAAACCGCCCGGCAACGCCCAAAGCCCCTTGTAAGGCTCTATGCCGCGTTTGACGAGGAGAATCTTGATGTTTTGCCCGTCGAATCCAAACACCGCACAGTCGGTGGCGACGGCGGCATGCGGATATTCGTAGGCGTATTGTTGTCTATTCATAGCAAGCGATAGTTGGTGTTAATAATACGCAAAAATATTTTTTTTGTCGTTATATTCCAAAAAAAATCATTACCTTTATGCAAAATTTTTTCACTAAAAACGTATCGATATGCCCATCAAAGATTGGAACGACGACGACAAGCCTCGCGAGAAACTGATGCGCCACGGTGCAGAGACGTGTTCAGTGGCGGAATTGCTGGCTATATTAATTGTGAACGGCACGAAGGACAAGTCGGCTGTGCAGCTCGGCGAAGAAGTAATGCGCACCTGCGACAACAACCTCGTGTGCCTCGTGCGCAATTCCATGGATTCGTATCAGACAGTTGAAGGCATCGGCCCCGCAAAGGCGTGCATCATCAAGGCGGCTGCTGAACTCGGCAGGCGCATACACATCGCAAACCTCGGCGAGAGGGTCAAGATCAATTCGCCGGAGGAGGCGTACAACTATATGCAGTTCCTCAAATGCGAGCCTGTGGAGGAGTTTTGGGCTTTATACACCAACAATTCGGGAATGTTGCTGCACAAGACGAAAGTAGGCGACGGCAACGCGGGCGATGTGCTTGTTGACTTCCGCAAACTCACCCTCAACGCCCTCAATTGCAATGCATCCCGCGTTATCCTGTGCCACAACCACCCCGGCGGTACAATGATGCCGTCACGGGAAGACATCAACGTCACCAACAACATCAAGGAACTGATGAAAAAAATCAACATCTCTGTCGTGGAGCACATCATCATCGCCGGCGACACGTATTTCAGTTTCGTCGAAAGTCAAATGCTATAATGGCACAATTAAAATATATTTCTAATTACTGACGTTTTATTTCAAAAAACTTATTATATTTGCGCAATATAATCTTAAAAATTGAGGTAATGATGAAAGAACCCAACATAGACCTTGACGAGTATATGCCGCAGTCGAAGACATCCAAAGCCCCCGCCCCGACAATTGACGACGAGGAAGAGGATGCCAAGTACGAATATGTATGTGTCAACAAAGAACATCTCATTGCACGCGCAATGGCAGGCTATTGGCAGGTAAAAGCCGGTTATGGCATTGACGGAGACGAAGTAATGAGATTGTTGGACGAAAGATATAAATAGCAGCTGTATGGGAATTACATGGTCTTATTATGCCCTGAATGCACTATACAACACTCTTGACTATGTGGAAGAAAACTTTGGCAAAGCAACGCTGAACAAACTAAAAAAAAGCGTCAAACATATTAATGCAATGCTGCCCAAGCAACCCTTTGCAGGTCAAATAGAACAGCTGTTGGAAGATTCCCCGATCCAATTCAGGAGCATTTTGGTAAGCGAAATCAACCGTATTGTTTACCGCGTCACCGAAAACGAAATTATTGTGGTTGATTTTTGGGATATGCGGCGCGACCCTGATTTTCTTGCAAAAAGAATTTCCAATTACTGATAGAATATTCCGCGAAAAATATTATCTTTGCGCATCATAAAAGTGAAACATCGTGAGCATCAGGTACTGCCATC
>JAFXMJ010000203.1 GCA_017530465.1 Bacteroidales bacterium | reverse complement strand
GTAGTGCCCAACGGCAGCAAGAAAGGCAGTCCCATCACTGTGGAAATCAGCGACCTCGGCGACAACATCGTCATCAACAAATACGACAACAATCAGACCACGGCTCGCCAACGTGCAGGCGCATCGCAGGCCGCCAACGGTTTTGCATACCTGACAAACGCATACGGACTGGTACGCATTATGCAAAACAACAATTCGCTGTCCGAAAAAACATTGAACATCAATCAGTTAGGCACAGTAAGATACCTGCCAGCGTCATTGATGCAAAAAGACGGATTCAAGTTGATACTCTATCCGCAGACCGGCACAATCAGAAGTGTCAACTAAGATTGAAAATTTTTGCAAAAAATTTTCGTAAATACAATTTTTGTTTATATTTTTGGGAAGCAAAATTTAAGCAAAGAATATGTCAAGAATTGCAATCATAGGAGCGGGCATTTCGGGATTGACGGTAGCCAAGTCGCTGATGGACAGTCACGAAATCACCGTTTATGAAAAAAGCGAAACCGCCGGAGGCCTTGCGCAGAGCGTCAAAGCCGACGGCTGCGTGTTTCATATCTGTGGCGCAAATTCGATGAAAAACATCAGCGAAAAGACCCAAAAATTCATCGAGGGTATCATCGATTTTGGCGACGAAATCATCGAACTCAAAAGAAACAGCGCGATACTTTTTGAAAACGGCGAAGTCTCCAAGCCCGAATTTCACGGGATGTTCAAGAAGAAAATGACTGAGATAGAGGGAGTTCCAAGTCCGATTGAGAACCACATCTATATGTTTAAGCCCGAAATCCAGAAACGCATCATCGCCGACATCTTCCGCGTAAAAAACCGCGAAAAAAACAAGCGCACGCCCAAATTCCTCGCCACATACTTCAAGGCAAAGTTTGGACAGACGCTGTACGATATGTATTTCGGCCCTTACAACGAAAAAGTATGGCACAGCGACCTGCGCAAAATTCCGCTCCGTTGGCTCGAAGGCAGGCTCAGCGCACCGACAGCCGACCAAATGATTTTTGCAAATTTCAACCACGACAAATCTAAATTCCTCTGCGAAAAGACATTCCTCTACGACATCAACGGCGGCGCACAGCGTCTCGTAAATAGGCTTGTGGAGATTTTGGGCGACCGTCTGCGGCTCAATCACGCCGTAGAATGTATCGAACACAGCGGCGGCAAGTGGATTGTTGACGGCGAAAAATACGACCAGATTGTGTATTGCGCCAACCTCAAACTCCTTCCTAAAATCCTGCATATCAACGAAATAAAGCCATTTGGCAGTTACATCGATTCGCTCAAATACCACGGCACGACGTCGGTATTCTGCGAACTCAGCAAAAACCCCTACACCGAAATTTACCTGCCAGGCAAGGAGCACCGCGCACACAAAATCATCTGCACGGGCAATTTTGCCGACACCAACAACAACGACACCCACAAGATGACCGGCACGGTGGAATTCACCGACTACGTTTCGGAAGACGAAATCAAGGAGGAACTCTCCCGTATGCCGCTCAACCCGATATACATCACGCACCGCTACACCGAATACACGCACGCAATCCAGGACATCGACACCCACGAGACCGTCGAAAAAATCAAATCGACACTCCGACCAATGGGTTTCTATATGACCGGACTATTTGCAGAATGGGTGCAATACAATGTTAATCAAGCGATTAACGCAGCGATTAATACCGTAGAATCAATGCATAATGAATTAAATATATGAAAATCGAATCGTTAGCAACAGAACTTTCCCGCACCACGTATCCCGGACGCGGCATCGTGATTGGAAGGAGCGAGGACGGCAAATACGCCGTTACAGCATATTTTATAATGGGTCGCAGCGAAAATTCGCGCAACCGTGTCTTCGTCCAGGACGGCGAGGGCATCAGGACGGAGGCTTTTGACCCGTCCAAACTCACCGACCCGTCGCTGATAATCTACGCGCCCGTCCGCGTACTTGGCAACAACACCATCGTTACCAACGGCGACCAGACCGACACCATCTACGACCTGATGAACGCCGAGCAGACTTTTGAAATGTCGCTCCGCACACGTCAGTACGAACCCGACGCGCCCAACTTCACGCCGCGCATTTCGGGCATTATGAATGTCAACAACGGCAAATACAATTTCCAGATGTCGATTTTGAAGTCTGACAACGGACGCCCCGAATCCAACTGCCGCTACACCTTCAATTACGACAACCCCATCGCGGGCGAAGGCCGTTTTATCCACACGTATATGGGCGACGGCAACCCGCTGCCGAGTTTTGAGGGCGAGCCTACCTTGGTGGACATCAAGGGCGGCATCGACGAATTTACATCCATCGTATGGAACAACCTCAACGCCGACAACAAGGTGTCTCTCTTCACACGCTTTATCGACATCAAGTCAGGCAGTTACGACAGCAGAATCATCAACAAAAACACGAAATAAAATGCAGGAATACCAACTCAAATACGGTTGCAACCCCAACCAAAAACCCGCCCGCATCTATATGCCGGAGGGCGAACTTCCCGTGGAGGTTCTCAACGGAAGGGGCGGCTACATCAATTTCCTCGACGCTTTCAACGGTTGGCAACTCGTGAGCGAACTCAAAAAGGCGACCGGCATCCCCGCCGCAACGTCTTTCAAGCACGTTTCGCCCGCAGGTGCAGCCATTGGACTTCCGCTGTCGGACGTTGAGAAGAAGATTTATTGGGCGGACGACTTGAACATCACCTTCACGCCGCTCGCCAACGCATACATCCGCGCACGTGGCGCAGACAGAATGTCGTCTTTTGGCGATTTCATTGCGCTGTCCGACGTTTGCGACGAGAGCACCGCATTGGTAATCAAGCGCGAAGTTTCCGACGGCATCATCGCCCCCGGCTACACCGACGCAGCCCTCAACATCTTGAAAGCCAAGAAGAACGGCAATTACTGCGTCATCAAGATCGACCCGAATTACAAGCCCGAACCGTTGGAGCGCAAGCAGGTCTTCGGCATCACCTTCGAGCAGGGTCGCAACGAACTTGTTATTGACAGCAATTTCTTCGACAATATCGTCACCAACAACAAGGCTCTCACCGCACAGGCGAAGACCGACCTCACGATTGCAATGATTACGTTGAAATACACGCAGTCAAATTCGGTATGTTATGTGAAAAACGGACAGGCAATCGGCATCGGCGCAGGTCAGCAATCGAGGATTCACTGCACAAGGCTCGCAGGTCAGAAGGCTGACAATTGGTGGCTTCGTCAGTCGCCGCAAGTGCTTGGATTGCAATTCGTTGACAACATCAAGCGTCCCGACCGCGACAATACCATCGATATCTACATCTCCGACGATTATATGGACGTGCTCGCGGAAGGCGAATGGCAAAAATACTTCAAGGTGAAACCCGAAGTGTTTACACGCGAGGCAAAACGCGCTTGGCTCGACAAAAACAGCGGAGTTTCCGTTGGTTCAGACGCCTTCTTCCCCTTCGGCGACAACGTGGAACGCGCCCACAAGAGCGGCGTCAACTTCATCGCACAACCCGGCGGCTCTGTCCGTGACGACAATGTTATCGACACCTGCAACAAGTACGGCATCGTGATGAGTTTCACCGGCATAAGGCTGTTCCATCACTAAGATGCGATGCATAATTCATAATGCATAATGCATAATTAAGCCATCCGGCGGAGTCAATTATGCATTATGCATTTTTTTCATCATATTTCCACTTCACGCCGCGCTTGCCTTCGCGATATTCCTTGGGCGTAACGCCGTATTTTTTCCTGAACGCCGTACAAAAATGACTCTGAGACGAAAAGCCCAATTCGGTGGCTATTTCGTTGATTGTCAATTGATTTTCGGTGAGAAGCCGAGCCGATTTGTTCATGCGGATGTCGTTCAAATAGTCAAAAATTGTCATCGAAAACATCTGTTTGAAAACCTTTTTCAACGTACATTCGTTGGTGCCAACTTCGGCGGCAAGTTCGCGGATTGTGGGCGGATTTTGGAAGTTTTCGGTAAGAATGTCCCGCGCCTTTGAAATCTTGCGGCAGATGGTGTAATTGTCGGGCAAGGGCTGATGAAATTGTTCGTAATAATAATTTACAAGACATTCAACTATCAGACCTTCAATGTAATACGGATTTACAGTCTTGGTTAAGACGGCGTTTTGGACATCGCGGGCAGCCTCCAAAATTTTACCTTCGTTGTCTATTACTTCCAACATCACCGGTTTGTTTGATTCCATAAAATTCTTGTAGCGGGCGAAAATGATCGGGAAACGCTCGTTGTAAATTTTCAAATCGCTCTCCGAAATCATTATGCTGATTTTTGAGAATTTGCAGCCCGCCGCGAGGTGCATTATGTGTTCGTTTTCCTCGGACATAATGCCCATGTTTACCGCGCCCGCATCGTGTTCTACCTGATGACCGCTGATGATTTCGCAGACCTTGCCGCCCGTTATCACCGACCAAATCAGAGCCTTCTCGTCGGTGCGGCTATTTTCGATGATGCAATTTTTGCGCACAAAATATTCGTTGTACATCACAACAGTCTGATTGTGAACGCACAGCCACGTCGTCATGTCGCAGGTGTCGCGGATGGTACAAGTGTTTGAGAATATCGTGTCTGTCTTGACGTTGAGATCCCCCGCCGACGGCATGAACATTGTAATCGGATTTTCACCTTCAATTTTTATGACGCTCTTAAACATGGTGCAAATCGGTTTGAGTTTTGCACAAATATATGATTTTTTTTTCAGACAAACATACAAAACGAATTTTCTTTTTTTGATAGAGCCGTTCTGGAATACTTATTTACCCTTTTTGCATAATTTTTGAAAAAATATTTAAAATTCCTGTAACTTATTTCAACCACATCCGTCATACTTGCGAACAAAACAATGAAGGATTGCGCAAATTCCCTTTGATGTAAAATGTTTCAAAAAAATTCCGCATTTTGCAACTTGGTTGCAGACAACGCGATGTAATTTTGCAGCGTAAAACAAAACTACAAAAACAAATGAAAAGAATAGCACTTTTACTTCTTTTGATTTTGCCGCTGATGGTTGCGGCACAGACAGCGAAGATTCAAGGTGTCATCACCGACACCAAGGGCAATCCGCTCCCATTTGTATCGGTAGCCGAGAAGGGTAC
>JAFXMJ010000202.1 GCA_017530465.1 Bacteroidales bacterium | reverse complement strand
GGCCCGTGATAGAGAATGTCGCCAAGGCAGATAATCATATCACACCCAAGCCGTCCATATTGCGAAAGTGCTTTTTCACAATCCGACGCGCTGCCGTGAATATCTGAAACGATAAAATATTTCATTTCTTAACTTCTTTTGCGCTCACCTTGCCTTCCTTGTCAACCTTGATTTTGAGGAAACGCTTGCCGGCACTTTCGCCGCCGTCCCACGGACGGGCATATTCGAAGGTTATATTTGTTTTGCCAGCCTTGTTTGGCTCAAAAACAAAAGTCTGTTCGCCACCTGCGCCCATCATCGGACGACCGCCATTGTTGTTGGCGTCATACTTGTCCGAATAAAATTTGATGACGCTCTCGCTGTCGATTGTGTACTTCCAAGTGTAGCCCGTTGTGGCGTTTCCTTTCAACTTGACAATCAACGTATTAGCGTCAATATTAAAAGACAGCGGGTTGCTGCCGTCCGCCATCGTCGCGAGCTGCGCGTCTGCAATAGATGTTGTCATAATCATCAAAATTGCTGTGAGTAAAACAATAATCTTTTTCATAATCTTGTATTTTTATTTTTTCAAAAATCCTTGAACTTGAAGAAGACAAGCCAATGAGCATCTTCATCATTTTTTACCTGATTTAACAATGATTGTTGCTCAGACGGGATTTTGTCGATTACAAAATCAGGGATACCGTGAATATAACTTACCAAATCCTTGTAAAGCGTCATACACGTACTACGGTCTTCCAACATCATTGTCCAAAACAACAATGTACCATTAAGATTCCTTTCTTTATAGGAATCAAACAAGGCATAAAAATGTCCACTTTTTGCATCACGAACTATCTTATGAGTTTCATAGTCTGTATGGCTGCCCACTATAAAAATTTGTGTGCTACCGTTACTACTATATTCCATTGTTTTAGCGTGCTTCATATCTGCGGGTTTGGATGACAATTTGTTGTCATACTCCACATATATTTTGGGTGTCAATGTTTTGCCGTCGTAGGAATAGATTGTGTCATTGTTTGGGAACTCAACTCTGTCGCCTAAATGCCTGAAAAAATGGTTGTCAGGGCCGCTGTAACTTTCCGAAACTCCACTATTTGGGGCAAATGGCAATGCTTTATATTTGATATTGAAATTCTTATCGGTTACAATAAAAGCACAATTCAAACTATCATTTTTGGGTCTAAATCCCCAATTCATAACATAAAAAAGGTAGTCGGTATTTAGGCACGTCATTTTACTGATATTAAACGGGACTTGAACTTTCGATTTGAAATTGCCGTCATTGTCAAAGATTGAAATTGTTCCGCCATTATAGACAATGAATTCTTTTGTAGTCAAATTGTAACAAGATGCCTCAACAAAATCAACCTCGCCCGGTCCCTGTCCTTCGCGTAGCGAATTGATGAACTTGCCATTGTCATCAAAAAACTTGACAGGATAATCAGAATCGTCCTCCACAATGATGCGACCACCGCCCTTATGGATATTTTCAATGAAACGACCAATCAAAGCCTTCTCTACGCTTTCGTCAAACACCACAATGCGTACAGAATCAACCAAATCCTTGAACTGAACATCTTCACCCTCGTTACACTTGACATCAAATACAATGAGTCCATCCTCCGTTTCGCTGCAAGTTACACAGGATGTTCCCGCTGTTTTGTTGGTAGTTGTTGTCGTACAGCCCACAACTAAACAAACACCCAAAATGAGTAAAACAATAATCTTTTTCATAATCTTATCCGTTTATTTGCCGCCTACGGCGGCGATTTTTCTTTAACGAAAATTACCGTCAATTTAACCATCAATTTTCGTCAATTCCTAATAAAATTTTCGTCAATTATAAAAAATTTTCGGTAATTGACGAAAAAATTCACGGTAATTGACGTTTTAAAAAATCCTCGTCGCCGCAAGGCGGTTTTCGTTTACTTCAAAATCTCCGCCACTTTCTTCGCCAGTTCATCGCCGCGAAGGTTTTTGCCGATGATTGTGCCGTTTTGGTCGATGAGGACGGTGGCGGGGATGGCACTGACACCGTATGTTGTCGCTCCTTCCGATGACCAGCCTTTCAAATCAGAAACCTGAAATCCTGGCGCACCAAGTTTTGCGACGTTATCTTTCCACCACTCAACTTTGTCGTCCAACGAAACACCGTAAACCTCAAATCCCTTGTCGTGATAGTCGTCGTAAACTTTCTTGACGTTGGGCATTTCGGCTCGGCAAGGTCCGCACCACGACGCCCAAAAATCCACCAAAGTAAGTTTGTTGGACTTGACAACTTCACTGAGATTCTTGACGTTGCCATTGATGTCTGGCATCGAAATTTCCTTGTACTGCATTCCTACCGCCGTCTCTTTTGCCGTTTGGTATATCGAATAATACTTAACGACAAGTGTTATTAAGGCTCCCGCGCCCAATAGCACCACCACAAACAGAATCGCAGCAAGCCATCGATTGCATCCTGTATATTCCGATAGAAACGTCAAAAATCTTTTCATATTGCTATCCGTTTAATTGCCACCGCCTACGGCGGCGGTTTTTTAACGTAAATTTAAGCGAATTACAACGAATTAAAACGAATTATGAAATCAAAAATTCGTTTTAATTCGTTAAAATTCATTTTAATTTTTGTTTATCCCTCGTCGCCGCAAGGCGGCGGTTTTCGTTTACTTCAAAATCTCCGCCACTTTCTTCGCCAAATCCTCGCCGCGAAGGTTTTTGCCGATGATTGTGCCGTTTTGGTCGATGAGGACGGTTGCGGGAATTGCGCGGATGTTGTACGTGCCTGCGCCCTCAGATTGCCAGCCCTTCAAGTCTGAAACCTGAATCCACGGCAGTTGCATCTGAGAGACAGCGTTTTGCCAATTCACCATATTTTCGTCCAATGAAACTCCATAAATTTCGAGACCCTTGTCGTGATAGGCGGCGTAGAGTTTTTTTACGTTGGGCATTTCGGCGCGGCAGGGTGCGCACCACGACGCCCAGAAGTCGATGAGAGTCAGTTTGTTGGCTTTCACGACATCGCTCAGGCGTTTCATATTGCCAGAGAGATCCACCATTGCAATCTCCCTGAAAGGCTTGCCCTCAGCCGTAGCATTTTCGGCCTCGCGCTGCGCTGTAATCGCCTTATACACAGGGTCGTCGGGCATCTTTTTGCCCATTTGCTCCACAATTTGATTGATGCGCTCGGGGGCGATGTTGTCGCCAAAATACCTGAGCATCAGACCGCAAGTGGGCGAGGGCATATTGTTTAAAATTGCGTCGGCATATACATCATAAATCTGCGTCGTGAGCGAATCTATCTTTTTCTGAGCCGTGAAGCGCGTGATAACATCAAGGTTGGAGTCGTTGGCGGTTTGGATGAGCGACTGAGCCTCCTGCGCGATCTTCATTTCACGTTGTTGTGCCGCCTGACGCGCCGCAACCCAAATCTCGCTGTCCTTATGACCGGAAACCTTACCCATCTCGTCGGTGGAGTTGGTAAGTTCCACATTCACAGAACCTTTGGGCGAAACGATGATTTCCACAGCCGAGGCGGGCGCACCGTTGCGCACTGCGACCACTGTGCGGAGGTCAACATCCTTCTCGCTGAGGTTCATACTGAATTTGCCGCCCTTCACAAAGGCGGTGTCGGTAGGCATAATGCCGCGCTGAGTAATCGCCACGCAAAATACCGTGTCGCCGTCCTTGCCGCCGTTCCAAGTGCCATTGACGACGAAGCCGTCGCCGGATTTTTTTTGCGCGTCACAGGAGGTGATAAGCCCCAAAAGCGCAAGCATTATAAAAGTGTTTTTCATATTGTTCTTAATTCGTTAAGTTTCAATCAATTGCCCCGTCTTGGGATTGAAGATGCGGCAGCCGTCAGTCACGTCGTCGCGGAGGAGGTTTTTGGAGAATTTCAGGAGACCGTCATCCGTAACTTCCGCCGTCTCTCCAATCGGAAACGCCGCCACCTCAGTCCATCCGTCGCCATCACGCCTGAAAAGCCTTCCGCCAATGTGTGCCCACAGCGTCAAGTCGTTGGCGGTGAGCATCTTGGGATATTCGTAACTATAATAATCCTGCATCTCCAACGTGTATCCCTCGTCGGGCGAGGGAGTGTCGCCGCTGATATTTGGCACACGACGGATTGCGCGGTTGTAGATGATGTACAAATCGTCGTTATGTATATGAAAATCACATACATAGTCTTTCGGACGCGCACTGATGAGCCGTCCGTCAACATAGACCTCTGACTCGCCGTTTTGCTCGTCCGAAAATCCCGCCACAACCTCGTGTCCGTTATGATTATAGTTGCGATATATCACAATTTCTGACAACATTTTCCATCAAATTTATGCCGCCGCGCCCGCCATTGCAT
>JAFXMJ010000201.1 GCA_017530465.1 Bacteroidales bacterium | reverse complement strand
GCCGAAAATGGCGCAAACTGTGCGGCACGCGCCTCCATCGACATCTGCGGATGACGTGTGGAGACGTGGTGCGGCAGGTTAATTATGTCTGAATAATCGTCGTTCATGCCTTGTGTCCTCCTATCTGTTGGTTGCGTTGTATGGCCGTTGCGCCGTCGCCGAAGTTGAGCCCTTTGAGGATGGCATTGTTGCCAAAACGATGTTTGATTTCGAGCCTTGCCTCCTGCATACGCCGCTCCTTGGCGAGAGCCTCCTGATGTTGTTGTCGTTGATATTCAAGCAATTGATAATCCGTAAAAAGGTCGAGCTGCACTGCCGACGGCTGTTGTGCGGCGGTCTTTTCGAGGATAACGTTGGCGGCAATGGTGATGCGCCTCACCAATAGCAACGGATTGACAATGCGGTCGTATAGATCGAGTATTGAGTCTATTATCATTCTTGATGACGATGTCGGCTCCGTCGGCGTGGCTGTGCCGTGGGCGTATTTTGGTACTTGACGACCATAATGGTCGATGCGGATTTCGCCGTGGTATTGGGCTTTCACATCGGGATTGACAAGGCTCTCGCGGTCGTAGCCGATGGTGAGCGTCATCTTGTTGGTGACAATGCGGCGTTCCACGAGTTGCAGCGACAATGCGTCTGCCATCTCCTCCACCACAATACGCGCCTTTTTAAATGTATATGGCGACTGCAATACCTGTCCGCTGCTTATCGAATTGGAGGCGGGGCGGTACGATTTTATGTAGTCCATCGTGCAAGGCTCCCAGCCCCAGGCATGGTCGATGAGGAGTTCGGCATTGATGCCAAACATTCTGTAAAGCAATTCTTCGTGCTGGAGCGACAGCCTTGCTATCTGCCCCATAGTATCAATGCCAATTGCAGCGAGCTTGGCGGCAGTCTCCTGCCCCACCCTCCAAAAACTCGTCAACGGCCTGTGATTCCAAAGTTGCTGACGGTAAGAGAGTTCGTCGAGTTCGGCAATGCGCACACCGTCCTTGTCGGCGGGGATGTGCTTGGCTACGATGTCCATGGCGATTTTACAGAGGTACATATTGGTGCCAATACCAGCCGTGGCGGTGATTCCTGTGCGGCCGAGCACATCGTGGATTATCTTGGCGGCGAGCTGACGGGCTGTCATCTTGTAGATGCGCATATATGACGTCACATCCATAAAAACCTCGTCGATGCTATATACGTGGATGTCTTCGGGCGCAACGTATTGAAGGTATGTATTATATACTTGAGTGCTCACCTCGATGTAATGCGCCATCCTCGGCGTAGCGGCAATGTAATCAAGCTCCCAGTCGGGATGCTGGCGGAGTTGGTTGGCGTCAATGGACTTGCCCGTAAATTCGCGGATGCCAGCGCGGCGTTTGCGCTCGGCATTGATTTGCCTTACCCTTTGCACCACCTCAAAAAGCCTTGCGCGTCCCGGTATGCCGTATTCCTTGAGCGACGGCGACACAGCGAGGCAAATCGTCTTGTCGGTGCGGGAGGTATCGGCTACCACGAGGTTGGCTACGAGCGGGTCGAGCCCACGATCCACACACTCCGCCGAGGCATAAAACGATTTGAGATCAATGGCTATATATGTGCGCTGGTTGTCCATGCCGCCACGATGTTTTAATTGTCTTCTTGCAAAAAAGCGCAATCCGGTTATGGTTGGTGATAGCCGGAATTGCGCTAAAAATAAAAAAATAACTCGACTAATAAAAAAAATATCTTTTGTCAACCTTGCGGCGACTTAATTTTGTTTTCTATTTCAAATGCCATATCCCTAAACTTGTCGTCGGTCTCTATCTGCTTGGCGACAGTCTTGCAGGCATACAGCACAGTGCTGTGGTCGCGGTTGCCTATCGCAATACCTATCTGCTTGTACGGCAGGTCGGTGAGCTGCTTGGCGAAGTACATTGCAAATTGACGAGCCGTTGCAATCTCCTTGGCGCGTGATTTGGAGCTCAATACCTGCTCCTTGATGCCAAAATGTCCGCACACCGCCTTTATTATATGTTCCACGGTGTATTTTTCGGGTTCGGAGTCCTTGGTGATTTTGCCGAGCAGATTCTTGGCTATATCGAGAGTAAGCTCCGTGCGGCTGAAGGTGCTGTGCGCAAGCAGCGAAATCAACGCCCCCTCAAGGTCGCGGACGTTGGAGACTACTGTCTCGGCTATGTATTGTAATATGTCTTCCGAAATCACCATGCCGTCGTTGTAAGCCTTGCGCTTGAGGATATTGAGGCGCGTGGCGTAGTCGGGCATTGTCACCTCCACAGTAAGTCCGCACCTGAACCTCGTAAGCAGCCTTTCGTTGAGACCCTTGAGCTCCACGGGCTTGGTATCGCAAGTGAGGATTATCTGCTTGCCGCTCATATAGAACGAATTGAATATGGCGAAGAAGGTATCCTGTGTGCCTACTTTGCCCGCAAATTCCTGCACGTCGTCGATGATGAGCACATCGAGCATCTGGTAAAAATGCACGAAGTCGTTGCGGGTGTTGTTGCGGCAGGCATCGGTGTATTGCGTCTGGAATCTATTAGCCTCCACATAAAGCACCACCTTGTCGGGGAATTTTTCCTTGATGGAATTGCCAATCGCCTGAGCGAGGTGAGTCTTTCCCATGCCGGAATTGCCAAAAATCATGAATGGGTTGAAGGGATTGTGACCCGGCTTGCTTGCGATGGATTCGGCGGCGCGGCGTCCGAGCTTGTTGCACTCGCCCTCCACAAAATTCTCCATCGTGTAGTTGGGATTGAGGCGCGAATCGAGCGACACTTTCTTGATATCCGGCGTGGAAAATGGGTTGGGAATCTCGTGTCCAGGCTGCGGCGCGGGATTGGGCGGCAAAGCGTTGTTGCGGTTGCCCGATACGCTGAGCGAACCCTTGTCGGCGCACTTGTCCACGATGATATTGTACCTGAGCTTGGCATTGGCGCCGAGCTCCTGCTGCAACGCCCTGCGAAGCAGCTCTACGTAATTGGACTCGAGGTACTCATACACGTATGCCGATGGCACTTGTACCGTAAGGGTACAATCCTCCACCTTCAAGGGCACTATCGGCGCAAACCATATCCTGTAGCTGGTAGCGTTGATATTGTTCTTGATAAATTGTAAACAATTGTCCCATATTTGACGTACAGAGTTGTCCATTGGCGGTGTTTTCCCTTTGTAAGTTCGATGCTAAATTAACAATAAAATCGCAATCGCGAAAATGCTTTTTTGGTATTTTTTTTCTGACGGTTTTTATATGTATAACAATCAGAATGTTATCGGCGAAAAAATTTTTTGATATTTTTTTTCAGGCGTGTCTTGGAAGCTCGCATATTTCGAGGTCGGAGATGTCGCCGTTGTCTATCTTGAATCTGACCGCCGTGCGCCTGTCGTGAAACCCCGACAAACCCGCTGCACCTGGGTTCATTGCGACGCAACCGTACTTTTGGTCGTAGATGATGCGCAGGATGTGCGAGTGCCCGCATACGAAAATCTTGGGCGGATTGCTGGCAAGCAAAGTCCTTACCTCCGGAGCATAATGGCCCGGATAGCCGCCGATGTGAGTCATGTACACATCCGCGCCCTCCACCTCAAACCGTTGCTCCAACGGATATACGAACCTTGTCTTTTGGTCGTCCATATTGCCACTTACGGCAACGAGCGGCTTGAAGGCGGCTATGCGTTGCGCCAGTTCGAGCGAGCCGATGTCGCCGGCATGCCACAGCATGTCGCACGGCTCAAAAAATTCATAAAACTTCTGGTCTAAGTGTCCGTGTGTATCTGAGAGTAGTCCTATTGTCTTCATTTTGAGTTGATTGTAATGTCTTCCACGGTGGATGTAGCCGAGCCGTCGCGGAAGATTGTGGTTATTTTTTGTCCAGGTTTCAATTGCGCGGCGGATGTCACTGGCTTGCCGTCGATGGTGATGTATGTGTAGCCCCGACGGAGAATTTTGTCAGGGCTGCTTGCCTCTATGCGCGCCTCCGCCATTTTAAGACGCGCATCAGCCTGCACCAGACGGTTTTTGATACGGTTGACAATACGCTCCCACGCCCGATCGATGTACGCAATCTTGCCCGACATCACCATAGAAACCTTGCGCATAATTGCAGCCGCCTTGGCATCTACGGCCATCTCGCAGCCGTGCGCCCTGTCGATGAGAAACTGCGCCACTGCT
>JAFXMJ010000200.1 GCA_017530465.1 Bacteroidales bacterium | reverse complement strand
AGATGTCTTTACCCGATTGGTTGCGGATGAATGTGGCGAGCGAATCGTGCAACTGCGCAAATTGTTCGCGGCTTACGGGCGGCTCTGCGATGGAATCGTAATGCGTGTAGATGTAGTCTAACGCGCTGTTAATCACATTGTCACTGAACCAATTGTTCATCTTGGTTTCGAGGTCGGAGAGGCGTTCCATTGTCTCCGCGCCGTTCATTCCGTTGACGATGTTTGGCTGTCCCGTAAACCAATAGTTGACTTCTTCGGCGTCAGCGTAGTCGGTCGGGGGCTGTGGAAAATTGCCGCCTATGCCCGTAAATACCTCTGTGAAAGTGTATTCGGTGTAGAACCAACGGAAACGCTTTTCGAGGGTTGCCTTCGATGAGAGCGGTTTTTTGTTGAGACGCAGCGGCATAGCCATCGACATTTGCTCCACATTGTCAAAATTGCGGACGTAGGCGTGCCTTGCTGTGTCGTCGTTGGGAATGGAAACCCAATCAGAGCCGAGGTCTATGCCGTTTGGAATTGCATCAAATTCAAGTTTGAAGTCGATTGAACGGCTGCAAGTGCCGTCGCTGTTGATTGTTGTGTGCATTTTGGCGTCGCCGTAACCTTCGTCGCACGAAGACAACGCCACGGCTGCAAACACGATTGCCGCGTATAGTCTAATGGTTTTCATAATGCAGTTTCTTTAATTGTAAGTAATTGATTGAGGCTTTGTTATGACGATTCGTGTACACATTTTTTAAGTAGTCGCCATACGAAAAGCCTTTGAGATGATAGTTGTTTTGGGTTGTTGTCGGAGTGTCGCCGTCTATGTCGTTGATATAGAGATACAATCCAATCAACAACACTGCCGCTGCCGAGAGTGCCCACCTCACGAATTTGATAATCCTCTCATTTTTGCCGGACTTTTCGGGTGCGGCTTTGCAGTCGGGCAATGCGCTCATTATTAAGTTGGTAAACTCGTCTGGGTTGTCAATCTCGGGCTGTGCGCCTTTGAGACGCTCTAATATTTCATCGATGTTATTCATAGCCTAATTCTGTTAATTGTTTGCGAATTGTTTGACGGGCAACGTAGAGGTTGCTCTTGATTTGTGTGGCGTCTAAGCCGGTGATGCGCTGCACTTCGTCGGTGTCGAGACCTTCCAACTGACATAGCGTAAACACTGTTTTCTGTTTGTCGCTGAGCCTCGATGCCAACAGCCTGACGATGGCAACCCATTCGCTGTTTTCCAAGTTGACTTGGCTGTCGGTGTCGGCGGCAAATCGGGCGAGCGCGTCCACGTCTTCGGGCATTGCGGCGGTGTGTTTTTTGGCTTTGATTCTGTCTAAACAGAGCCGCGTGGCGATTGTGTAAATCCAAGTAACAAAGGATTTTGCGGTGTCGTATGCGCCGATGTTTTGCCAAACGCGGACGAATGTGTCTTGCACCGTGTCTTTCGCCTCCTCCTCGTTGCAGAGCATTTTGAGTGCAAGCGAAAACACCATCCGTTGGTACTGCCTGACCACCTGCCTGAACGCCTCCTTGTCGCCTTCCCGACACTTGATTAATATGTCTTTTTCTATCTGTTCCATTTTTTCGTTTATCTGCCCAATATACGACGAAGTGTGGTAAAGGTCAAAAAAAATTTTTGAAAAATTTAGTCATATCAGCGTTTTTTTGTAACTTGCACTCGATTATTATAGAGGTTCTGTAATAGAAAACCGGCAATAATTACGGCTATGAACAATGAAAAATTTATAAGTTTAACGCAGTTGGGCGAGTCTTATACCGTTGAGTATAAGTCTTGTACTGAGAATGTTTCGGAATCAGTATATGAAAGTATATGCTCGTTTCTGAACCATAGTGGCGGATATATATTGTTGGGTGTCAAGGATAATGGAGAAATTAAAGGAGTAAGCCCTACCAAGGTAGAAAAGTTGAAAAAAAGCATCATCAACAATATTCAAAATTCAGAATTGTTTATACCTTGTCCGTATTTTTCGCCGCAGGTTTTGAAGATTGACGACAAAACTGTTATCGCCTTGGAAGTTCCTTGTGGTCAGTATGTTTACAAGTACAAAGGGCATTATTTCGACCGTAATGGAGATGCCGATATTGATGTTACCAATCAGTCTGAATTGTTGTTGGCTCTTTTTGAAAGAAAAAATCCTCATCTTTTTGAAGAACGTTTTGCAGAGAATCTTTCAATGCAACATCTTGATGCTCAAACGTTTCAGTATTGCAAAAATATTCTTTCGGTTATCAAACCAAATCATTATTGGCTCCAAATGAGCAACGAAGAAATATTGATAAGTTCGCATTTGGCAAAGCGCGATGATGATACGGGTGAATTGAAACTAAAAAATGCCGCCCTCATTCTTTTCGGTAAGGAAGATTCGTTGGTGGAGTTGATGCCGCGATACCGTTTTGAGGCAATGTTTCATTTGTGTACTTATCAGCAATACAATGATTTAGCACAGTTCCCAAACCGTTACGACGACCGTATTACGCTGCATTGCAATTTGATTAATGTTTATGACCGATTGTCTAAATTTGTAGAAAGATATTTGCCCGACAGATTTTATCTACCCGAAGGTTCGTTGCACAGGGAAGATTTAAGGTGGAAACTGTTTCGCGAAATTGTTGCAAATCTCTGTGTACATTCGGATTACAGTAGCGGTTATGCTTGTTTTCTGCATATTTTTAAGGATAGAGTAATAACAAAAAATCCAACGCGACTTTTACCCGAAATTCCCGAAGGCGAACTAAAAATCAGTCAGTTGCAAAACTACACAAAGAATCCGTT
>JAFXMJ010000199.1 GCA_017530465.1 Bacteroidales bacterium | reverse complement strand
TTTTTTTTCTTTTTCATTTTTATTGTGCCACCGACACTTCTTTTTCCATCGACCGTGGCGACATCGATTTCAAGATGAGGATGTTTTCGGTGTATTATGTCTTCAACAATACCAAATTTTCGTTCCCTGCCGCCTTCGACAAGTCTTATACACAGATTCGTAGTTGTGGCAGTGTGTTGCTCGGCGCGTCGTATGCCTCTGCCAAAATGCACACCGGACCTCATGATTTTGATGTGATGTCGTCAACAGGCGGTTTCGGAGTGGGGTACGGCTACAATTTCGTTACCAAGAAAAAATTTTTGATACACCTTTCAGTGATTCCAACATTTATGATTTGGGAAGAAAACGAGGTGAAGACCACTTCCGGCAAGCAGTTTATGGCTCGCACTTACAGCGACCTCTGCATTTGGGGGCGCGCCGCCGTGTCGTACAATTTCCAGAGATGTTTTATTGGTATGGACTACGTGCTTTACGCCACCCTGCTTGGCGACCGCCGCAACGTGTCAACAAGGTTTACAAGAAATATCACGAGGTTTTTCTTCGGTTTTTGGTTTTGATTGATGGTGGAGTGCAGGCGGCTCGCCTGCAAAAAAAAATGCAGAAGCCTCGCCTACGAAAACGATACTTCTGCATTTTAATGAATTATTTAGCGGACGAGCCGTTCATTTCGCAGACGAGCCGTCTGCATTCCAACGAGCCGTCTGCACTCCAGTGATTAGTCAGCCACAATTACGAGGAACTTGCTGCGCTCCCAGAATGCGGCGGGGTCGGTGATTTCGAGTTTCTCAACAATCTTGCCGCGCTCTACGAGTTTGTATGAGCTTGTCGGGTGGGCGGAGAGAATCTTGGGATTCTTTACATTGATGTTGATGCTATTGAGGTTGCGCATATCTACTTGGGTGAAGTAGTTCTTGTCGAAGCGGTCGCCAATCTTCAGACCCTTGAATGCACCAGCCTTGTCAACTACGCCGTGGCTGATGAGTTCCTTCTTGGTGCCAACTACGTAGTAAACAGTGTTGAGTGCTGCGTCCTGTGCGTTGTTGACTTCGGTGAGTTCATCGTTGACGTTCTGAGCCTCTTGGAGGGTGGAGTCGAGCTCTGCAACACGCTTTTCAGAGTTGGCGAGGTCGATGTTGAGACGCTCAAGCTTGGTCTTGAGGTCGCCAATCTCCTTCTCGTTGGTGGAGATTTGGTCGGTGAGGAGTTGGATGGTCTTCGCCATCTCTTTGTTTTTCAGACCGTTCTGCTGGAGTTTTGTGTTGAGGTCTTTGATGGTCTGTTTGTTTTTGAGCATCAATTCGTAGATCGCGGTGATGTCCTCGTTGATTTGGTCGGCAGATGCCTTGTCAACCTCGCCGTTGCCGGTCTTTACGGAGATTATCTGTTCCTTCTCCTTAATCATGTTGAGGTTTTCCTGGATAGAATTGAATGCGGCGAAATAGTCGTCGAGCTTGATGCCGCCAGTGGTAACAGCACTCCTAAGGCTGTCGTTCTGAGCCTGGAGCCTCTGCAATTCGGCGTTGTTGCATGAAGAAAATGCCAACGGGGCTACGAGAGCCGCCATTATAAGTACTCTTTTCATTTTATAAAAATTTAGTTTTGTATTTGTTTTTCAGTAATTAACGGTGCAAAATTAAAAACATTTTCTCAGTTGTTGGCATATAACAGAAAAAAAATGTATCTTTGCCCGAAAATTTAACAATTATAAACCATTAATATAATTGACTATGACACCAAAAATATTTGCTTTGTGCCTTGTATTTGCGTTGATTGCTACTGTGGCTTCGGCGCAGGATACCATCAAAAGCAGCAGCGTGCCCAAGGCTGTAGCGTCGCAGATTTCCAAGTCGGCAGCCAAAAAGGCAGTGTGGACCAAGACCCCGACATCATATACTGCTGAATATGACGGCAATTTCATCCGTTACGACAATGACGGCAATACTGTATGGACGTCAAAGAAAATCGAAAGGCAGGATGTTGACTCCGAAATAATGGGAGCTTACGTGGGCAAGTACGGAACCGATTATCCATTCCAATGGGCGGAGGAAGTAACTCTCGCCAATGGTGAGAAGCGCACTTTCATCATCGGCAGGAAGGGCAATTTCAATTATTATTTCAAGTATAATGACAAGAAGCTGATGGTGGAGAAGACCGCCACCTGCAAATAAAAACCGACCCGAAAAATGCCAAAGCTTTACGTAGTGCCGACCCCCGTAGGCAACCTTGACGATATGACTTTCCGTGCCGTCGAGGTTCTCAAAAACGTCTCCCTGATACTCTGCGAAGACACGCGCACGAGTGCGGGATTGCTCAAACATTTTGGCATCTCGACCCGGACGGCGAGCCATCATAAGTTCAACGAGCACAAGACCTGCTCCCTCTACGCCGAGCGCATACTTGGCGGCGAGGACATCGCGCTCATCTCCGACGCTGGTACGCCAGCAATATCCGACCCGGGATTTATGCTCGTGAGAGCTTGCGTGGAGCTTGGCGTGGACGTAGAATGTCTGCCCGGTGCTACTGCATTTGTGCCCGCGCTTGTGGATTCGGGATTTGGGTGCGAGAGTTTTGTATTTGCCGGATTCCTGCCGCAGAAGAAGGGTCGTCAGAAACGCCTTGCCGCCCTTGCCGCGCTTGATATGACAACGATACTTTACGAATCGCCATACCGTGTGATGAAGTTGCTCTCCGAGATAAGCGAACATTTTGGCGCAGACCGCCGCGTGTCCATCTCCCGCGAAATCTCCAAAATCCACGAGGAGACCCTGCGCGGCACGCCAGCCGAACTCCTCGACGCCTTTGTCGCAAAGCCGCCCAAGGGCGAATTTGTGGTTATAATTGACAAAACCCCCAACTCTAAAGATGACAAAGATAGCACGGACTGCGACGATATTGAGTAGCATTTTATTGGTGTCGGCAATCACTTTTGCCATTGTAACTTTCACGCACAGCGATGCTTACGCGCAGTTTCTGGAATCGTACAAAAAACTCAGCATCCCCGAACAGCAATGGGTCAAGCGGCATCCGTTTGCGGCGTTCCGTACGCACAAGATTGCTGACTCGGTGAAGACTGAATGTCAGACGAGGCTCAATGACGCTGACCTCGACGGCGACCTCAATGGCGGTATGGTTGACGCCTTCAAGCATACATTGTGGATGGCATTGACGGCTCAAACAATTGGCTATGAAAAGGCTCTGAAACTTGGACAGGCGCACGAGGACGGCAACCGCCTCGAATACGAATCCGACCCAACACGCGCCAGAACGCCGCAAGACAGCATCGCAAGCCGTATGGATATGCTCAATAACGTTGTGGGCGCACGTATTGGCGACAGCAATCCCGATGCCAGCCAGAAGAAGATTATCGAATTGGTAAAACAGGCGGTGATGGAAGGCAAGTGTTGGAAAATCAAGAAGAAAGACAAAAACATATACATTGACGCCGATGGCAAGGAAATTGCAATCCACGACTACGACAACAATTGGGCTATTCCCAAAGTGCTGATACCAAGCAACAAAGACAACAAAACTGTTAAACAATAAAACTAAAACGATATGAGAATAATTTTGACAATAATATTAGCATTGATGGTTCAGTGTGTGTGGGCGCAGACCGTTGTCGCCCCCAACAATCCAAACATTTTGGTGGAGGGACGCACCATCAACAAAGACAACGTCCTGCACTTCTGTTACCCAGGCACGGCGTTCACGATAACATTTGACGGCTCAGGCACATTGACGGCTAAATTGAAGGCCAACGCCGGATATTATGCTGTGAGCGTTGACGGCGGCGTATTCACTAAATTTTCCACGCACGGCTACGACGACGGCATCCGCGAATTTGAACTCGCCAATACTGCCGCAGGTACGCACACAGTTAAGTTGATGCTTGTGACTGAGGCTTACAACGTCCGCCCCGAATTTCACGGTTTTGTGCTGCCATGCGGTGCAAAAGTTCTCAAAGTTGACACCAAGAAACGTCCGAAGATAGAGTTTATTGGCAATTCGATTACTTGCGGCTACGGCAATGAGGCACAATCGGAGAACGACCATTTTGCCGACTCCACCTCCAATTTCGCCAAATCGTTTGCGGGCATTACCATCAAAAATCTTGATGCAATCTCGATGGTGGTCGCGCGGTCGGGCATTGGCATTTATAAGAATTTTGGCGACACCGTCACTGGCAGCCGTTGGCCTATGCCTCGTGTCTATGAAAACGCCTTAATCAACGACACGACCACAAAATGGGATTTTTCGAGTTTCAAGCCCGATGTGGTTGTGCTTGGTCTCGGCACCAACGACCTCAGCGAAAACAATTATAACTACGAAAAATTTGCCGTGTCGTACATCGCCTTTATAAAGCAAATCCGTCAGCATTACCCCGCTGCGAAGATAGTGCTCCTCAATTCGCCGATGTTGCATTATCAACAGGCACAGCACCTCACTGACGTTATCTTCAATTCCATAAGCGCAATGCGTGTCATCAACGATATGAAGATATACACGTTCAGTTTTCAGGAGCAAGACGACTCCCTCGGCTACGGTGCAGATTGGCATCCATCCGCCAAACGCGCCGCCGAAATGGCAAGGTATCTCACATATTATTTGAAGACAGAAATATTAAAGATGAAAAAGTAGGGGCGTGGCTTGTCCACGTTCCGCATCTCGTTGGCGTGGCTTGTCCACGTTCCGCATCACATTGGGTCGTCGGGGATGTGTTTGAATTTGATGAAAACCAATAATGGATTGTCGTCGGGCTTGGCGTTTTTGAGTTTGAGGACATCCTCGGCGGAGATGTGTTGCAATTTGGAATACCAATCTTTGTCTTTCTCCACTTTTGTACCCTTTGATAAATCAATATTCAACTTTTCCTGTATCTCAGCGCGCATTGCCTCTGATATTACGGGCTCTGTTAGATAGTATTCTGGTTGCAATGTCTTTACTATATAATCGTTATGTTCGCAAACTATGCCTCCGCTGTACAAAAGGTATTCGTAGGGCATATCTCTGTCGGACGGGCGGCCTTGTGTCCTGAATTTCCCATTTCGAGTATCTACGTATGCGTTTATCTGTGTGGGAGGAACGTTGTCCCAAAAAGATATGTAAAGTATATTGGACGCCTGGTACATTTGCCCAGAGAAGAAATACTTGCCAGGAATACAATATTTTTTGAAAAAATCGTGAGGATCCGTTACCCCAGAATAGTTTTCAAAGGTGTTTTCGTGCTTTGGATAATTCAGGATACAATAAGGACTGAATGTCTTACCGTCAAACTGATATATCGTATTATACATCGGTATATAATAGACAATTCTGCCGTCCATTATATTAAACTCATCCCTACCACAAAAATGCAACTTATGCTCGAACACAAAATGATTTTTCTCGTTGAGGTTTTCGTCTAAGTGAAAAGCTTCGTATGACATATCATCTGAGTAAGGATACTTCGACAACAAAAAGCCGTCGTCAATTTTTTTGAAATTGTAAATACATGTCATATATTTCTCCTGCAGAGGATAGTTGTCCACAAATTCACCATCAAGCGTGAATTTGCTGATTTTTTCTTGTTGCAATATGTACAGATATTGATTGTCAGCGTCGAAGTCAAGAGAATAATTTATTTCTTCTGGACCTTGACCACGACGAATATGCCTTATGTACTTGCCATTGATATCAAAAATGGCGATGCCTTCGTTACCATCGTGGATTACCATACGGTCTCCGTAAATTCTTAGTCCGCCAATAAATGAAAGTATGGATTCTCGTGTGGTTTCCAATGCCACAATTTTTATGGTATCCACAATGTCGCTGATTGTGGATGTGTCCCAAGGATTCTGCTCAAACACCGGATCCAAATTCAGCACCTTGCAATTGTCGGATTTTGACTCAATGACAATGTAATCGGGCTGCTGATTGCATCCGATGCAAAGGATAATTACGAGTATGCTTATAATAATGTTTCTCATATTGTTTGCAATTTTGCGACAAATATAATAAAAATCTTGCCCAAATCTATGGTTTTTGACCTACATTTGGGCAAGATTTTTTGTGAGAAATGGGATGTGGACAAGCCAAATCATTACGCGATGGCTGTCTTGATTATGTCGCGGTGGTCAAATGCCATCTGCAATTTGTCGATGTCTGTTATCGGGTACCATTTGCACATAATGGCGTCGGAATCCGCCAACGGTTTGACATTTTGTTGC
>JAFXMJ010000198.1 GCA_017530465.1 Bacteroidales bacterium | reverse complement strand
GTAATAAGTCTTCCAAAACCCATCGGGCTTGCCGTCGCGAAGATTGCCCTCCGACGAAATACTGCCGTCAGGGTAGTAAAACTTGTTGTAGCCATTAGGATTGACGTCTTGGGCGTCGGCATAGTTCGCCGCCACAAGAATTGTAATCAACAACAAAAATACTCTTTTCATAATGTTTTTAATAATCATAATATCAACAATTTATGTAGATGCGCACGGTAGAGACGCAAAATTTTGCGTCTCTACGACATTGCCATCATCCTCTCGATGCACACCTTCGCCTTCCTCAACAACTCTTCCGGCAAATCGACCTCGGGAAATTCGTATTTAAGAGTCAAGTAAATCTTTTTCATCGAGTTGCGCTTCATATTGACGCAAACATTGAGCGGATGGCCGTTCTCGTTTGGCACGGGGATGAAGGTCTTGTTTGGGCTGCGCTTGGTCATTTCATAGAAGATGCCCGGCTCGGTGGCAACAATGAACTCGGTTGCGGGCAGTTCGTATGAAGCCTTCAACAACGCCGATGTCGCGCCGATGACGTCAGCCTGCGCCAAAATCGACTCGTTGCACTCGGGGTGGGCGAGAACCTTTGCCGAAGGGTGCTGCTTTTTAAGTTCGGCGAGGCTATTCGCATCGAAATGGTCGTGAACGTGGCAGCCACCGTCCCAAATCACCATATTTTCCCTGCCCGTTACCTTCTTTACGTAATTGCCAAGATTGCGGTCGGGTCCAAAGATGATTGGCTCGTCCTTGGGCAACTGCGAAACAATCTTCACCGCGTTGGACGACGTTACTACGATGTCCGTCAACGCCTTGACCTCCGCAGTGGTGTTCACGTAGGAGATTACGGTGTGGTTAGGGTACTTCTTGATGAACTCCGCGAGCGACTTCTCGTTCACCGAATCGGCGAGCGAACAACTCGTCGCAAGGTCGGGAATGAGTACTTTTTTGTTGGGCGACAATACCTTAGCTGTCTCCGCCATAAAGTGGACTCCCGCAAATACAATAATATCTGCGTCGGTCTTGGCGGCTTGTTGGCTCAGTCCGAGGCTGTCGCCGGTGTAGTCGGCAATCTCCTGCACCTCGGCGGTGGTATAGTAATGCGCCAAAATCACGGCGTTCTTCTCCTTCTTCATACGGGCAATCTCTGCCCTGAGGTCGATGCCGTCGGGTACCGGCATATCTATATGACCGTTTTTGAGTGTCGGTTTCAGTGTCTCTTCCATTGCGTTTCGGTTTTTATAATTATATTTTTTTTTAATTTTTTAAATCTATTATGATTTTTATAGCCTGTTGATATTGTTGAAAACTCAATTTTCTGTAATTTTGTAATGAAGTTTTCAACATCGTAACTTTTTTTGGCTAAAAGTTATCCACCGTTGCAAGTGTGTTAGCATTAGCGGATTATGGATGTTATCAACAATGGGCGAAAAAAAGTTACACAAATTTTACACTTCGTAACTGTTTTCGGTTTCTAAGTTACAAATTTGTGGATTAACGGTGAATATTTTGTGGAAAAAAAGTTGTTTTTGTTGATAATTTTTAACTTTGTCGCGGATTTCGCGAGTTGTCAACTTACAACTCACACTTTTCCACACCGTTGTTAACACTCATTGTTGAAAACCTCGCCGAAATCCTGACTTATAGCGCGTTACAGCGGTATTTGTGATATTTTTATATAACGCTAATGCGCTTAATTTCAGGATTTTCGTTAACTTTGCTGTATAAAAGTTATCAACACTGTAAATTATAGTAAACATTTTAAATAATTTTTTATAGTTAATATTATGAAAATCAGCAAATTATTCATAGCCTCCGACCACGCGGGCTACGAACTGAAACTTTTCGTGAAGGATTACCTCCAAAAGAAAGGTTTCGACGTTACAGACCTCGGCACCAACTCCGCCGAGAGTTGCGATTATGCCGACTACGCGCATCCTCTCGCCGTTGAGGTAGAGAAGTCGCCCGATTACTACGGCATCACCATCTGCGGCAGCGGCAACGGCATTGCAATGACCGCCAACAAGCATCAGGGAATCCGCGCTGCATTGTGTTGGAACGAGGAAATCTCGCGTCTCGCTCGCTCCCACAACAATGCCAATGTGCTTTCGATGCCCGCCCGCTTCATCTCGAAGGACGAGGCAATCAAGATTCTCGAAATGTTCTTGAACACCGAGTTTGAGGGCGGCCGCCATCAGCGTCGCATCGAGAAAATGCCCGTCAAGTAGCTTTATTTCAGGTTTTTAGCAAACTTAATCAAGTACTTGGCAACCAATATTCCTGCCAACGCGCCGAGGGTGTCGGCGAGCATATCTGCCCACTCAAAACTCCGCCACGGCAGGAATGATTGCACTACTTCTATCGCCGCGCCAAATCCCGCGCACAATGCGAGTGTGAGCAGGTCTGCGCGGCGTTTTTCGTAGGTAATCAGGAATCCCAAAACGCCAAAAATGCCAAAATGCACTATTTTGTCCATATAAGGGATTTCTATTTTGGGCATTTCGTCGCCCGGTTTCATTGTGGTTGCAAGGAGCATTATCAACGCCCAAATGATGCTCAGTTTGTATTTTTTTAAAAAGTTCATTTTTATAATACTCTGTATGTCAGGTCTTTATGTACATATCCCGTTTTGTGAGAGCAAATGTGGCTATTGCGACTTCTACTCCATAAAACGCTACAAAGATAGTGATTTTGCATCAGATTTCATAAAATCTGTGGTAGATGAAATC
>JAFXMJ010000197.1 GCA_017530465.1 Bacteroidales bacterium | reverse complement strand
GCCGAGACCGCTTACAATTTGGTCGATGTGGTGCAGGCATAGCATTTCAAAGGCATAGCCGCACCAAGAGTTGTATTCGGGCGTGCCTATGACTTTTGCCCAATGATTTTTCTCAAAATTGGTTTTGCCGTCCATAAAGCGAAGATGAAACAACGAAAACATATCCGTCAACTGAAACATCTTGTCTTTCTTCGACTTGGCAAACGGACAATACGAGCGGATAAACTCACATTGTTCGAGTTCGTCGAGTACGGTGGTGAGATTGCCGTTGTTGGGGATTTTGGCGTTTCTGATAAGTTCGAGACGGGTCATACCTTTGCCAACTGTATTTAATGCGCGAATCACGGCAAGGTGATTGTCGGCTTTTTTGAATAGCGACTTGTATAGTTTTTCAAATTCGCTGATAAGGTTGCCGCCTTTGGCAAAACATAGAGCATCAATATTTTCGGCAACGCTTTTGCCTTCGTCGAAGAGCGAAAGATAATACGCCACACCGCCCAACGCCATATAACAATCGATGATTTCGGTGCGTTCGTATGAGAATCCACGGCTTTGAAAATATTGTTCTGTTTCTTTAAGCGTGAATGGTGATATTAATATCTGATGAGTAACCCTGTTGTGGAGACCACCGCGCGAGTTGATGATGTTGTCGAGCATCCACGAAGTTGCTGAGCCGCAAACAATTAATTTTATGTCGTTGCGGTAGTAAGCCCAATTGTTCCAAAAATGCTCCAAGTCACCAAGGAATCCTGATTTGGGCGTTTCAAGCCACGGAAGTTCGTCGATGAAGATGATTTTTGGACCAACGGATTTCTGTTCGACGGCTTTTGACAATGCGCGGAACGCCTCTTTCCAATTGTTGAAGGTGTATTCTCCATCAAAATAATCGGACATTGCGTCTGCAAAAAAAGCAAGTTGCTGGGGCATTGTTGCTTTTCCCTTGCCTGTTACTTTGAAAACAAATTGATTTTCAAATAGTTCCTTTATCAAGAACGTCTTGCCCACACGCCTGCGTCCGTATATGGCAATAAACTCTGATTGGTCTGACGATATGTAATTTTTGAGCCGATTTATTTCTTCTTGGCGGCCTGTTATCTTGTTTTTCATAGTATTTAAGTATTTATTATATGGCGCAAAGTTACAAAAAATATGAGATTGCGCCAAATAATAATTTATTATATGGCGCAATCTTGTAAAAATATCAAGATTACGCCAGTTAATAAGTGTTAAAATACCGTTCTACCGTGCTACAAGCGTATCGATATAAACTGTGTTTGCCGAAAAGTATCCGGCGGTTTTTAGATTGGGATTGTGGGTGACGAGGATGGAGATATTGGTGTGGAGATTACCGTGCGCCTCGTCAAAATAGCCGCCCGACCAATGTGTCTCCGCCAAAAGCGATCTCAGATAATTCTCGTAGGCGGCGTCAATACTGTATTTGCGCTCAACAATCTGAGTGCCGACAGGAAAAACTGTTTCGGAAACTTTGGGCGCGAAAAGTTGCGACACGTCCACCGTTGTCAACGAATAATAATATATTACCGCATTCTTTGGACGCGCAGTCTCTGAATCCATCCAAGAAAGTTGCAACACATATTTTGCGGGATTTTCAGGGACAAAACCTTCGGCTATGTGGCTGATTGTAAGATTGTTGTTGCCAGCATTTTTATAGGTAATCTTGTCGGGGGGCGTTACCGGCTGCATAGTGGATTCTGCCGCAAGTACCACCCTGCCGCTGTCCAATTCTATGTGAAGGTAATACACATTGCCAACTATGCCTACAAAACTTTCATCCGATTCGTAAGTGCCGTCGCCATTGTTGTGGTAAAAATACGTGTTGTCGCCAGACGAGACTGACACAAACGCGCTCGTCACCTCGTTGACCGTGGTGTCGTAATAGGAATTGAGCCGCGAAATCTTGATGGTGTGCCGTTTGAGTTCGTTGGTGATGTAGCCCTCCACAATCACGGTATTGCTATCGACATCGCCCTGCTGAAACGGAAATTCGTGCACGCAGGATGATGCCGACATCGCAATAATCAAGACTAAGGCTATGGCTATCATCGGCATCCATCTCATCGGCTCAGGTTTTTAGTCCTCAATATAATCGTTGAACTCGTCCAAGTCAACGGAATTGTCTATCGTCTTGCCCTCCGACTGACGCTCGTTGTTCTCGTAATCGGTGTAATTTTCGGGCTGTTCAAATTTGGCTGCGTCGGGATAAATCTTCGACAGTACAGGGTCTTCGGAAATCTTTTTCATATACAGACCCCACACTGGCATCGCCATACGTGCGCCTTGTCCGAGTTCGCCGTTGGAGAATTGCACCGACCTGTCTTCGCCGCCTGCCCAGACGCCTGAAACAAGCCTTGGAGATATGCCCATAAACCAGCCGTCGGCGCAGAGGTTGGTGGTGCCGGTTTTGCCGCCGATGTCGCCTTTGAGACCAAAGAATCCCGGCATAACGAGTCGGCTTGCCGTGCCGCCGTGTGTAACACCGCGAAGCATCTCCACCATCTTGTAGGCGGCAATTTCGTTCATTGCCTCCTTGTGTATCGTATTGAACTCGCCCACCACGTTGCCATTCTTGTCCACAATTTTTGTGACAAAGACAGGCGATGTGGATTGTCCGTGATTGGCAAAAACGCAATATGCAGCCACCATCTCGCGGATTTTGAGTTCCACTGCGCCCACGCAAATGGACGGCACGTTTTCTATCGGCGAAATCACGCCCATCCTGTGTACGAGGGCAACTACCGCCGTGGGGCTCACGCTCTTCATACACCAGCCTGAAATCTGGTTGAGAGAGAGGGCGAGGCCTGTTTTGAGGCTAATCATCTGTCCGTCCTTAGAACTCTTGGAGAACCTCGGCGTATATACCGGAGGCACGCCGCCCGGATTGTCAAATGAATATTCCACGTTGGCGAGAGTATGTTCCGGCGTGATGTCGTGGCGGTTCAAGAACATTCCCGCATATACAAACGGCTTGAATGTGGAACCCACTTGACGGCGTCCAAGGCTGACGTGGTCGTATTGGAAGTATTTGTAATTGATGCCGCCAACGTATGCCTTCACGTGACCCGATTGAGGCTCCATACTCATCATACCGCAGCGGAGAAATTTTTTGTAGTACAATATCGAGTCCATCGGCGACATCACGGTGTCCACGCCTTCGGGATGCTGCCACGAGAACACGGTCATCGGCACGGGCTCCAAAAATTGCTTTATGATTGTGGCGGAATCGAGCTTGTTGACATTCTTGCCCACGCGCCAACGCTCGCTACGCTTGACAGCCTGATTGATAATCTGCAATGTCTGCGCCTCCGAAATCCTTGCGCTAAACGGACGGTCAAATTCCTTGCCGCCAAATTTCATCTTCTTGTGTTTTTGCAGCTCCGACTTTTCAAAGAGGGTCTGCAATCCATCGTAGGTGAAAGTGCCCACCTTGAAACCCTTGCCCATATGTTCCACAACGGCATCCTCGGCGTATTTCTGCATACGGGAATCAATTGTGGTGTATATGGTGAGACCGTCATTATATACGTTGTAATATTCGCCGTTGATTTTCTTGTTTTTGTTGCACCAGCCGTAGAGTGGGTTGGTCTCCCAAAGCAGCGAATCCTCGTGGTAAACGTCACCCTGCCACTCGGCGTAATTGGCGCGGTCGGGCTTTTTGGCGGAGATGAAGAGCCTAAGAAATTCCCTGAAATACGGCGCAGCACCTTCCGTGTGCGTATCCATACGGAAATGCAATACGAT
>JAFXMJ010000196.1 GCA_017530465.1 Bacteroidales bacterium | reverse complement strand
CCCATAATGTCGGGACCGAAAATCTTTTTTGGAAACCTCACGGCATCGTAGTCAGTCGGAGAAAACACCATTATGCCACGGCTGAATTCGCTGTCATAAAAGACCTCCACGGCGCGCATACCCTTGCTGTCAATAGTGACGCCTTCTGGCAAATCGAGTATGCTGAGATGGTAGTCCCACGTCTTGCCTTCGTATGCAATATTTGACTCGAGGTTCCACTGCTTGGAGCGGGAGTCGTTGTTGGAGGAATATACGCCGAGATAGGGTTCATAATAGTTCATCCAATTGTTGCCCCCTTGCCCGAGGTCGATGGAGCGCGCAATCAACGTCACCATTCCCTGCGACGACGCTATGCTCTGCATCAGCAACCTATGGAAACCCATATCGTCGGGAAAGACTTTAAGAGTGTCGTTGCTAAGTGTATCAAGACCGATAGATGGGTCATTGCCACCGGGCAGGCGAATACAATTCTTAGCCAATATCTCCGGCACATCGTTGCCCCCATCCATATAGTTAGGGCTATCGGCATCGGCGTCGTCCATGCTACTGCAAGCCGACAACGATAGCGATGTTGTTAACAATAATATAAAAACTATTTTAGTATTTGTTAATGTCATTGCAATGTTATTTTACGTAACTTAGATGCTTATAATTATAACACGTTTAACACTCTTAACCCTATTTTTAATTACAAAAATTATGCTACAAAAAGGCATCTTCAGTATTTTGCTGCTCGTTGTGAGCAACACTTTTATGACTTTGGCATGGTACGGACACCTTCGTATCGCACAAATACCAAAGTATTCCAACTTGCCGCTCTACGGCGTGATACTCCTTAGCTGGGGCATCGCACTCTTCGAGTATTGCTGCCAAGTGCCCGCCAATAGGCTCGGCTTCATCGACAACGGCGGCCCGTTTTCACTCATCCAGTTGAAGGTGATTCAGGAGGCATTGTCGCTCATCGTATTCACCATCGTATCGGGCATGCTCTTTGGCTCGCTCAACCTCCAATGGAACCACGTCCTCGCCTTCGTGCTGCTCGTTGCGGCAGTAGGATTGGTATTTTGGAAGTAGCCATTATTTCTTCATCAACTTGAATATGTCCTTGAACTTGAAGTCCTTGCCCTGCTGCATAATGCCGTTGCGGTAGATGCGGGCGGCGGCCTTGATTACCAAGAAGCAAGTGCCAATCAGTATTGCAAGGCTCAGAATTATCTGCCATACAGGCACGTCGCCAGCGATAATCCTCACCGGCATCAATGACGACGAGCATATTGGTATCATCGACATTACAACCGAGAATGTGGAATCGGGAGTCATCGTAACGGGCGTTATCACAATGAACGGTAAGCTCATGAATACGCTAATTCCCGATACCAACTGGTTGTAGTGCTGCTGAGTCTCCGCCATGGAGCCAAATGCTGCGTACAATGTCATTACCATTATGAATCCCAACACAAAATACACCGCCGCCACAATAAACAGTTGCGGTGTGAGGTACTCCGAGAGACTGCCGATGGACATCTCGTCGGAATTGGTGGTGGCAATTATCGCAATCAACACCCAAACCAAAAACTGCAATATGCCCGCACCGCCTACGCCTAAAATTTTGCCGGTGAGCAGTTGAGTGGGGCTTACGGAGGTCAGGAGTACGTCAACTATTTTGGTGGTCTTGTCTTCGAGCACCGACATACCGATGGCCTGCGCAAACATCAATACCGACATCATTATCAGAAAGGCAAACACGTAGCCGCACATCTGCCTCTTAAACACTTCGGCATGGACGTTGGAGGTTTCCGCCGTTTCGGGATTGTCCTCGCTGAGTTTCAATGTGTTGACGGATGGAGGATTGAGGATTTTTTCAATCTGCTCGGCACTGAGTCCGCTGCGCATTATCTCGTTGCGGCGGTTGATGCTGTAAACAATGCCACTGATGGTATTGGAGACATAGAGGTCGGTATAATTGTCGGCGTAGAAATTGTAACCAGCCACGCTGTCGTACTCGATAAAGCCTTTTATCTTTTTCTCGAAAGTCATCGTGCGGAGAGCATCCTTGTCGGGGCTTTCCACAATTTCCCAATTCATAGACTTGACGCTCTGGACAATCTCTGCAAGGGTGGAATCCTTGACGGCGGTGCAAACGCCAATACTGATCTGGTCCTCGGAATGGTCGGTGCTTTTTTCGGCGAGAATTTTGGTAATGGCAATCATTCCTATAAACATCACAGGCACCAATATGATGCCAATGATGAATCCCTTGGTCTTTGCCGCCCGGAGAAATTCAAATTTGATGATATGTTTTATCTTGGATTTCATAGTTGGAATACTTATTTTTGAGGTTGTTCGGATTCGTTTTTGCCGGCAATGCTCACAAATATCGAGTGTAGCGAAGGCTCGTCAACCTTGAGGCTGCTGATTGTACAGCCGTTTTGGTAAGCCTTGTTGACAATCTCTACGATGAGCGAATTGACGTCTGTGCCTTTTTGGAAGGCAATGTTGAGGGAGTTGCCCCGCTCGCTCACATCAACGATGGAGGGGATGCCCTGCAAGAAACTATGGTCGCCGGTGATGTCCAAAGTGAGCGTGTCGTTGCCAAATTCGCGCTTGATGTCGTGAATAGTGCCGTCGAGGATTTTATGACCGTGGTTGAGCATGATGATATGGTCGCAGATGATCTCGGCGGTCTCCATCACGTGCGTAGAAAACAGGATGATGCGCCCTTGCTCCTTCATTTCCCTGATTACAGCGAGGAGTTGGTCGCTGCTCACGGGGTCGAGACCTGAAAACGGCTCGTCCAAGAAAAGGATTTTGGGCGAGTGCATCACCGAGGATATAAACTGTATCTTCTGCGACATACCTTTG
>JAFXMJ010000195.1 GCA_017530465.1 Bacteroidales bacterium | reverse complement strand
GTGGTATTGCTGTACAAAAGTCTGCAACGCCGTGGCTGCGATGTCGTCGATGAGCCTCAGCCGCGAGAGGTATTCATTGATGGGCTCCGCAAGAAACGACAGCGTATTTACCGAAATCACAAAATCGAATGTGCCGAGCGTATCGCTATAATTGGCGGAGCTGTAATTGGGCGAATGTATCAGCATATCCACAGAAAAATCCTTGTAATGATTGATGCTATTGAGTGCTTCTGCGGCTATCTTGGTGATATCTTCGGTGACGAGTTGCACATTCTTGGTCTCGCGGATGCGCTGCCTGATGCGCTTAGGGTGATTAATATCGACGAGAAACACATTGTCAAACATCCTGCTGAGCTCCAATACCGGCACATCGAGACAAAAACCGCTGCCGAGCACCACACACGACCTCCGCCCGAAGCACCTCCTCGCGCAGTCGCTGATGAACTTACGGGTATTGGATATATGGCTGCTCCAGTCGCGGTATCCCGTCACATAGTCGTAATGGTACTGCAATTGGTAATTGCCATAGCGGAGACGCTTGGCGACACGCCGCAGGGTTCGCTCTGCTGCGGCGTCGGCGTCCTGCTCCTTGCGCTTGAATATGTCGAATGGCCACATTGTCGTATGGTACGAGATGTATTACTTGAATATGGCGACGGTGGACGACACTTGTGCGCCCATCTTGCGCGCCTGTGCTATGGTATCGTTGGCGAGGTTTTCGCAGCCCGTCACCGGCGACATTGCGTCGTCGAGGATGACGAGTTTGCTCATCAATTCCGGAGCCTTGTTCATCATCTGCCTTATGGTATTATTGACGCAGTGGCTCTTTGCCTCTCCCGCAATAAGTATCTGCGAGTAGCCACTTAACACGCGGGCGAGCGGACTATTGAACAGCGTGAGCTCCACCATCGGGTATTGCACCTCCGCCTCGAATGCGCCAAAATGCTCTGTGTATGGATACCAGCCTTTGCGCACGACGCAGTAACGCTTGTTGGTGCCCTGCATCCAGTCGAATATTTTGGACAGCAATGACGGGTAGATGTCGGCGCCCCACGTGCCGGCAATGCAGTGCATGGGCCAGATGGTGTGGGTCTTGCCGAGCGACTCAAGCTCCTCTATGTATTCGGTGGCGATGGCAAGGTCGTCGGCTGCCACGGCGGAATATTTGCCCTCCCTGATGTCCTTCGATGTGATGGTGGTGAAAGGTGCAGGCGGATTGCCGTCCTTGTCCACCCAAAACGCCGGATGGGCGATGTCGTATGGGATGTGGTCGTCGGCGGTGAGTATCACCTCGTCTATCTTGTCACCGTGCTTGTCGAGGAGGTTGACAAGATTGCTGATGTCTTTTTCGGCGTTTGGCACGTAGAGCGCGCCCTTCGCGTCGCAGAAGTCGTTCTGCGGGTCGATGATTAGTAAAATTGTATTGTTCATGGCAAGTGCGTATTTTCCCCAAAATTACCGATTCTTTTTGTACTTGCAAATTTTTTTGCGATTTTTTTTGTGGTGGACGCTTTATGTACCCTCTTTTTACAAATATTGTCCACCTTGAAGGTAGTTTTGTCCACCCCTAACTCACGTAATTGCCATAACTTTGCAGTGTGAAAATCAGAGAAATACTGACAATCGCCTTTTTCAATAAAGTAATTTGTAAGTCAAACAAGATAATTGTTTTCATAAACATAATTTGGTAAAAAATAAATAGTGATTAGTTATTTTAATTATTTAAGTTAGTAGTTAGTAGTTTTTTCTAAATAATGTAGTGAATTGTTTCAAAAGTTAATAAGCAGAGAAACGGCGGCGTTGTGAAACGAACCGCCTTTTTTTTGTTAAAAAAAAATTTAGCGGGTAGGCTTTTATGGTTTGTGTTTTTTTGATTAACTTTGCACATCAAAAATAAATACATTATTCTACACATCGACATTATGGTCAACAACAAGACGCGCACAATGGCGGACAGGTGGCGCATCCGCCACGAATGGAACAAGAGGACGGGTCTGTACTCGTTTATGGGGCAGATTGTAGTGAAACTCCTGATAATCATCGCGCTCATCGTGGGCGTGGTGCTGCTGCTCAACCATTTTTTCAACCTCGAGCAGATTATCAAGGACTACATCTTTGAACACGACGACGCTGGCGTGCTGACAATCTTCCTTATCTCGGAATCCTTCCTTGGATGGATACCGCCCGACCTGTTCATTATGTGGAGCGACCAGTTTGAGAAGCCGATGCTGTGGCTCACCATCCTCGGCACAATATCCTACATTGGCGGTATGAACGCATATTGGATAGGCAAATTGGCATTGAAGTTCCCAAAATTCCGCAAGTGGCTCGAGAGCCGCAACGCCAAGTTTTTTGTAAGGATACGCAAATGGGGCGGCATCATCATCATACTCGCCGCGCTATTCCCATTGCCCTTCGCCACCACCACGATGGCGGCTGGTATGGTGAAATACCCATTCAAACTCACATTGCTGTACGGATTGTCGAGGTACGTAAGGTTTTTCCTCTACGGACTGCTAATATTCTTCGGCATGGACAAAATAATGTAGGACGTTATTTTTAACATAAATTACCATTATTTTTTTGGCGGAAAATCACCGTCAATTGCTTAATTATGACTATATTTACCGCCAATTATATCCCAAAAACTTGAAGGAAGCGGCTTTATATAATACACTGACTATCTGTCTATTGCTGATGTGC
>JAFXMJ010000194.1 GCA_017530465.1 Bacteroidales bacterium | reverse complement strand
TGGTCGACGAAATCCGGGAGGTGCGCCGGCAGGGCTTCAATGGCTTCGTGATCTTCGACCTGGACTCCAACGTGGTCACCTACCAGCTCCCCTACGTGGCCAGCGGGCTTTTCGGCTCTTGTTGATATTGTCGCCGTTGATGGGGGCTATGGTATCGCTCCTATTATCAGTCTGTGCGCACAGTGTACCTGCAACGCACGTCAGAACCATCATTATTGCTGCGATTCTCTTTTTCATCTACGCTGTTTGACTGAAAAATTTTGCTGCAAAGTTAAACAAATTTTTTGATTACCGCACACGGAACTTCCACTCCCACTCCGTCAAATTGCCGCAAGTATCCTCAATCTTAGCCACAAGGGTGTGTGCGCCAGATTTGATGCCGAGTTTCTTCACCGGCGAAATCAGGCGGGCGTTCTTGTAATCGTATTCAAAAATCTTCCACTCGCCGTCGATATAACAATTGTATTTGGCGATGCCGCTCAGATTGTCGGAGATACCAACCATCACATTATTATTTTGCGAGAGGAGGGTTGCGGTGTTTTTGGTGACTACGCGGGGCGGCACGGTATCCACGGCAATCAAGAAATCGCCCAAAATCCTCGGGTATGCAGTTACATTCTCGCCGTCAAACTTACCGCCAACATAGCCAATTGAATTTTTCTTGCCAGTGCGTGCGATGAATACCTGACCGCTGCGGAGCGAAGAGTCGGCAATCTTTTGTTTGAGGTCGTCGGGTACGGGGATGGTGAGCGTGATTTGGTCGTGCACAGGGATTCCACGGTGACCGACAGTGTAGAGCGGACGGTTGAAGACATTGGAATCCGACCTTGAAATCACAAGATATTCGTCCTTATAAAAATTGCCAGCAGGGATGTCGATGGTGATGCCATACATATTGATGCTATAACTCTGCGCCCACGAAATCCTCTCGCCACGGCAGATGCGCGGCTCAAAACTATTGGCGGCTACACCTCTGACATGAAAGCTAACCTTCTTGGTATTGCCAACGAAATCTGTAAGTTCATAACGGATGCGGTGCAATGAGCCGGGCTTAACAATTATCGGCTTGCACACCTTATAAATATCGAGCATGTTGTTGGGATCGACAAAGGATTTCTGGATATAACGGTTGTCGCTCTGCACCTCGGCAAAATCAACGAAACTATTGATATACCGCGTCTTGTCAAACGGCATACGATCCAATCGAGATTGGAATACAAGCTCATCGTTGTCATAAAGCGACACCTCCACAACGCCGCAGGGACGGCCGCCCACGTCAAAAAAATCCACCGCGTTGATGCCGAAGCCAATATGCCCGTAAGCTTCCACGGTCTTGTTTTCGATGTTTTTGAGTTCGTAGTATTTTTCGTTGACGGCGGAAGTGTCGTCGAGGGCATAGACCTTGATGCCATACACAGTGGGCGCACGATGGTCGGCAACAGGCTTTTCGAGAAATTCCAACGGGTTGAGCGGGTCTTCGGTCTTGGTGTCGCGCACTTCGAGGTGCAGGTGTGGACCCAACGAGCCGCCAGTATTGCCAGAATAAGCCACGATTTCGCCCTGTTTTACCGTCAATAGCGTAGAATCGGGGAAATAATCGACATCAAAGGATTGCAGCCTGTACTGCTCCTTTCTAATTACAGAATCAATCTTGGGCGCATACTCGGAAAGATGACCGTAAACAGTTGTATGTCCGTCATAATGAGTAATATACAATCCGTAACCGTATCCGTATGGCGACACTTTGATGCGCGATACATAGCCATCTGCCACCGACTTGACCGGGACACCGATGTGCGGCGTGGATATGTCGAGACCGCCGTGAAAATGGTTGGCACGCAATTCGGCAAACGACGCGCTCAGCACCACCGGGATGTCCATCGGATTGATGTAATTCTGGGCTTTTGCACCAAAAGCGCAGAGGGAAAAAAGCAGGTAAAATAGTTTCAGTTTCATTTTTATTCAGTTTTTCAGGCACAAAAATAAAGATTTTTATACAGAGATGAAAATTTTTTCGTAAAAACGTTTGGACAATTCAAAAATTAGCAAGATATTTGTGAAATGAAATTAAAAATAATCTCTCAAAACGATATAGGAAATGGGAATGTTTAGTAATTGGTCATTAAGGCAGAAGATAAGCGGCGGCCTTGGCGCGCTCCTTGTCCTCATAGTAATTGCATATTGTCTGCCCCTCTTCACCACAAGCAAGACAGGGAAAAACATCGCTGAACTCAAGAGCGTGGAGATGCCGCAGACAGTTTACAGCCATCAATTTAGCGAAAAAATACTTCTGTCGCTGATGTACGGCGTCAAGGTCTCGTCCGACAAGGCATACGTGGATTCGGTGATGATAAGTTTCCAGGAAGCAAAGGCTCTGCATGCAGAGCTGTTGAAGCTCAAGAACGAAAGCAACTCCGAAACCATCGATCTCCTTACCAAAGCCCTCGCCGACTACGAGACTAAATATGGTAAAATAATCGAGTTTAGCAACCAGTTGACGAGCATTTACGACCAGCTCGAAGAATACAAGCACACGTACTGCGAGACGATGGAAAAGCTCCGCTCTCGTCTTGGACGCAGCAGCACGGCAGCACAAGCCACCGAAAGGTCTATATTAATCTCCGAAAACATCCGCGCCGTAGAAAACGCCAAGGGCACAATGAGAAATCAGGAAGCTGTAAAATCGGTGATTGCCAAGGTGTTGGCAAACCAGAGAAAGATAAGCGGCTTTGCCGGACAATACGACATGGCGGCAGACGTGGAAAAGGCGGGACAGCTTGTCCAGGATTTCATTGCCGGCTCCACCAATTACTATGGCGTTCTCAGCCAATACAACACCATTTTCCAGTCGCTTCAGAACGACGCCAACGCAATCAAAGACCTTGGACTTCGCCTTGCTGACGAATCCACCGACCGCTCCGTTGCCATCCTCGACAGCGCACACGGCGGAATGTCCAATATAGCAATAGTAGCACTTACAACACTTATTATATTAATTGTATTGTCGGTGCTGCTCATACGCTGGTACATCGGCATGACCATAAAGCCAATCTCAAAGGTGGACGAGATGATCAACCATCTTAGCAACGGCGACCTTACGCACCACATCGACATAAATTCCAAAGACGAAATCGGCAACATGGCTGAAAACCTCAACCGTATGACCGACAAGGTGAAGGAAGTAATCAACACAATTATAATTGGTTCGCAGGAAGTTTATAACGGCAGCAACGAAATGGCAATCATCTCGCATCACATGAGCGACGGCGCAAGCCAGCAGTCGTCATCCACAGAGGAGGTTTCTGCGGCAATAGAGCAGATGAGCGCGACAATCAGTCAAAACAACGACAACGCCCAGGCCACCGAAAAGATTGCCCAAAACGCCCTCAAAAACATCCGCCTTACCGACGAGGCAAGCCACCAGAGCATGGAGGCGATGAAGGACATCGCACACAAGATTTCGATAATTGACGAAATTGCCTTCCAGACCAACATCCTCGCACTCAACGCCGCTGTGGAGGCGGCACGTGCCGGAGAACAGGGCAAGGGTTTCGCCGTGGTTGCAGCCGAAGTGCGCAAACTCGCCGAGCGCAGCTCCAAGGCTGCGGCAGAAATCGACAGTGTGAGCCACAGCGCGGTGGCAATAAGCGAAAATGCCGCCCAGCTACTCCAAAACATCATTCCAGACATCGAGAAGACCAGCGAACTCGTCCGCGAAATTGCCGTTTCGTGCAACGAGCAGACCTCTGGAATCGAACAGATAAACCAGTCGATGCAGATGCTCAATGATGTCACGCAGGAATACGCCGCTTCCGCCGAGGAAATGGCGTCCACAAGCCAAAACCTTGCCACACAAGGCATTACGCTCAAAGAATCTGTGGAATACTTCAAGACAGGAATCAGGCAGTCGGATCAGTTTAAGGCAAAGACCAAGGAAACAGCCACCCGCCCCTCATCCACAAAACAGAGCACCACTCCCCCATCGTCCAAGGCTACTGGCGTGACAATCACCGGCGGCAATACTGGCAAGAACACATCTGCCAAGCAGCCCCAGCACAACGAAGAATTTGTGATGCCCACCAACAAGCCCGCACGTAAGACCACAATGACTCCGCCGCGCCAAAACGCAATCGAGAAAAAGACCGGCGGCACAGTCATCGATATGACTTCAAGCGACGACAGGGACACCGAATTCGAATCGTTTTAAACTGATAATGAAGACATAATTTTGTGGCAAGCATTTTGCTTAATACAATTATGTTGTTAACCAAATAAACTTGCCAACCATGAACTTCAAGTCAATTAAAACCAAGATAACGGGTCAGTTTGGACTCATCATGCTACTCACCGGCTGCGTGGTATTGGCAGCAATACTGCTGCTCGGCCGCATCGATGAAAATATGTCCAATATGGACAAGAAGACCCCGGCGTTTATGACGAGCATGCAGCTCAACCAAAACATGCTCGCCGCCCTCTACCACCTTCAAGCATATATGGCGTCAGACGACAACGGCGAGGCGGAAGCATCGTTGAAGAGTTTTGATGGCGTGAAGCAAAACCTCAGCACCCTCGTCGAAATGAACACCGGCAGCCGCATTGTTGACAGCCTTGTGTCCGTTATACAGATACTTGAAGGCTGCGCCGCCGAGAGCGAAAGGCTACGCGCACTCATCGCCGAAAAACATATTGTACTCGAAAAAAACCAAAAAGCCATCCTTGCCGAAGTGCGCAACATTCGTCAGGGTGTCAAGAATCACATGGACAAGTACAATTATGCAAGATACGCCAACAGGATGTTGATTTGTTCGGAGTTTTTGATGGTGGAGGACAAAAACCAACTTTATAAAGACGACGCCGAAAAACTCGACTTCTACACCAAGCAGGCGCAGGCACAAATGGAGCAGATAATGAAATTTGCGCCCGAGGTAGGACAAAAGGCGGCACTTGACAGAATCGCCGCGCCAATGGAGACATACCTCAAAGTATCAGCAGAATATTATCCGATGCTCGCCGCCTTCAAGGAAAACACCGCACGGCTCAAATCATACGGCGACCAGGTGGCGGATATGTCCAACCGCCTTACAATCGAAAATTCAAAATCTACTTTTAGCGTAATCGACGAGACAGACAAGATTGTTGACGATGGCAAGCTCATAATGATAATTTCGATTGCCGTGGTCATAATAGTCTGCATCATCCTCATCCGCATAATGGCTCGCAGCACCACCAAGCCCATCGAAAAAGCCGTAGAAAGCATCAACCGCATCAGCGAGGGCGACCTCACGCACAAGATTCAGGTGGACAGGCAAGACGAACTTGGGCAAATGTCTGAGAAACTCAACGTGATGATTGACAATCTCAAACAGGTGGTTGACAACATCGAGGAAGGCGCAAACACCATCTACAACAGCAGCCAGGAAATGGCTCGCACATCGCAGATGATGAGCGACGGCGCGGGTCAGCAGGCGGCGTCGGCGGAGCAAGTGTCAAGCTCCGTAGAGCAGATGAACGCCCAAATCAACCAAAACAGCGAAAACGCACAGGAAACCGAACGCATCGCCACCAAGGCACTCGAAAATATTTTGAAAAGCAACGAGGCAAGCCAAAAGAATATGAACGCAATGAAGACAATCGCGCAGAAAATCAGCATCATCGACGAGATTGCCTTCCAGACCAACATCCTCGCGCTCAACGCCGCAGTGGAGGCAGCACGCGCAGGAGAGCAGGGCAAAGGTTTTGCGGTAGTTGCCGCCGAGGTGAGGAAACTCGCCGAGCGCAGCGCAACCGCCGCCGCCGAAATCGACAAGGTGTCGAAGGTGGGTCTCAACATCAGCCGAGAATCCGGCGACCTCCTCGAAAACGTAATTCCCGAAATCGAAAAGACCACGCAGCTCGTCCGCGAAATTGCATCGTCGAGCCAGGAGCAAAATTCCGGCATCACTCAGATTACCAACGCGGTACAGGCTCTCAACGACGTCATCCAACAGTACGCCGCATCAGCCGAGGAAATGGCTTCTACAAGTCAAAACCTCGCCGTGCAGAGCAACGACCTCAAAGAGTCGGTGTCGTACTTCAAGACAGACGAACAATCGGCACAAACGACCAAAAAGCCGCAGACCCAGCAGCGCAAACCGCAGCAGCAGAAACCCGCGACAGCCAATCCGCGACCTGCCGCCACTCCTTCTACTGCTGCAACGCGTTCCGCCGCAACTCCTCGTCCTGCCGCTGCTTCCAATGCCGCATCACGTCCTGCCACACGTCCCGCCGCCGCAACAAAACCGGCTCTCAACGCGCACGTCCCCAGCAAAGATATGTTTACGATGCCAACGTCAGCCGCCAAACGTCCCGCCGCACAGCCCCGTCAAAATTCGTTCAACAACAAGACGACAGACAACACCGCCGGCGGTTTCAACATCAACCTCAAAAACGACGACAGGGATCGTGAGTTTGAATCGTTCTAATGCGGCAATTATTGACGGATGCTCGCCAAGACAAACATAGAAATCTCAGTATCAGCGAGCGAATTATCAGTCCTGGTTCCCCAGATAATGTCGCATTTGCCCAACTTATCCTGCAAACAATTATTCATTTCCACAAGTTCGCCGAGTTTGAAATCACTCTGCGAATTTGTGGCAATGGCAACAACAATATTGGCAGCCTTCCGGATGTGAAAGTTTTTAACAGCCTGATGAAACGCTTCAATCGCCCTTCCTTCGCCGTGCCATTGTCCAATTCCAAAGTCAAACATTTTGGAATCCATTAATGTAGCTTTTATGTCATTGAAATCGATGTTGATGTGTCCACGTGAATTGACAATCGCCGATACCATCGTGATAAACGAACTGACATCCTTGCTGCTTAGAGCTATTGTGGCTGAATCGGCATAGTTGGCAAATTGTCGGGCGACCTCAATGGTCGGCACCATTACAAGTGTTAGAAGTTTCATTCTAATCTTGATGCAACTTGCTACGACGCGACTGAATTTAGTGCAGTCAGAGGCAACAATTATTACATATTGACTGCCTCGTATTTTAGACCATCGACAAGCCTTGTAGTTGCTGACATCCACACAGATACAATTGAGCCCAGCAATATCGTCATTGCTCAGACCTTCTACAATTTCTTTTCCGAATGAGTCAACGCCAATTACAGTGATTTTTTTTTCCATAGTGATTGATTTTTGATTATGACTGCAACAAAATTATCAATTAATATCATATTGAGCAAAATTTTTTTCGTTGTTACAAAAAATAATTATAAATTTGTGCGAAAATGATTTATCCAGGTTACTGTTAAATTAATTACAAAACAAATTTTTATTATGAGATTTTATTATCCTCTAATTGCGTTGACATTCCTCCTTGCGGCGTGTGGCGGCGGCGAATCCGGCTACGTCAAAAACGAGAAAGGCGTGGAAGTCAACGTAAAAGCCACCGGCGAGAAGGTTCGCCTTCAAGTGTTTGGCGACCGAATCATCCGCGTATCCGCTACCAAGGACAACGCTTTCAAAGACCCGCAGTCGTTGGCTGTGGTGGCTCAGAAATGCCAACCCGAATTCCGCGTAGAGCAGAGCGGCGACACCGTCAAGGTAATCACCAACGCGCTCAGAGCCAACGTTTTGACTTCCTCAGGCAAAGTGTTCTTCACCGACCTTAACGGCAACATTCTCCTCTCCGAAGCCGACGGCGGACGCACTTTTGAGCCGTACCAAGTAACGCAGACCCACGCCGACGGCAAGCCCGAAACCTACAAGGGTTGGAGTTACCGTCAGGTGGTCGATTCGCCCGACGACGAGGCCATCTACGGTCTCGGTCAGCATCAGGCGGACGATTGGAACTACAAGGGCAAAAACGAGGAACTTTTCCAATACAACACCAAAGTCTCTGTGCCGTTTGTGGTTTCGTCGAGGAACTACGGCCTGATGTTCGACTCGTACTCGCTGATGAGGTTTGGCAATCCCAATCCGTACTCGTTCTTGAAGGATGTTTTCACGCTTTATAATAAGGACGGAAAACAAGGCGCACTCACCGGCACTTACAACATCAAGGGTCAAGCACCGATTGTAAGGGACGAGGATTCGCTTTATTATGAGGACTTTAAGACAGTGGGACGATTGCTTCCCAAAGGCCTCGGCGATGCTACCGTTGTCATCGAAGGTCAGATAGAGCCCAAAGAATCAGGCGAATACCGTTTCTTGCACTACTATTCAGGCTATCAGACAATTACGATAGACGGCAAGTCTGTTTACAGCGACGACTATCTTGGTTCTGATTCCAAAATCTGGCGCACGGCGTGGAATCCCAACGCCCGCAAGTTCAACGTAAATATGGAAAAAGGCAAGAAATACTCCATCCGCATCGAATGGACTCCTGATGGCGGCGAGGCTTACTGCGGTCTCCGTGCGTTGAAGCCCGTTAACGCTAAGGAACAAAACCAACTTTCCTTCTGGTCGGAAATGACACAACAACTTGATTATTATTTCATTGCGGGCAACAACTCCGACGAAGTAATTTCAGGTTACAGAACCCTCACCGGCAAGGCTCAGATTGCCCCTGAATGGCTTTTGGGCTATTGGCAGAGCCGCGAGCGTTACAAAACTCAGGACGAAATAGTGGACGCTCTCAAAGGTTTCCGCCAACGTCATCTGCCCATCGACAACATCGTGATGGACTGGAATTATTGGGTAATCAACCAATGGGGCAGTTACGATTTTGACCCCGCAAGATTCTCCAATCCGCAAAAAATGATTGACGACATCCACGCGATGAACGCCAAAATTATGATTTCGTGCTGGCCGAAATTCTATCCCAACGTCGAGCATTTCAAGGAGTTGAACGACAAAGGTTTCATCTATCAGCAATCATTGAAAGACAGCCTCCGCGACTGGCTTGCCGACCC
>JAFXMJ010000193.1 GCA_017530465.1 Bacteroidales bacterium | reverse complement strand
TGCATCTTTTCCCAGATGGAATAGCCGTAAGGTTTGATGACCATACAGCCGCGCACCGCCGAATTTTCGGCGAGGTCTGCGTTAGTAACGAGGTCGGTGTACCACTTGGAGTAGTCCTCTGCCCTCTTGGTTATGAAATCTGCCATTTTTATGATGTATGTTGGTTATTCTTTCATTAAATCAGTCTGCAAAGGTAAACAAAAAAATCGTTTTCATTGCTCCATTCTCCAAAAATAATTTTGCAGTCTCGGCGGATTCCATTAATTTTGCTGTCGAAATATTAATAACATAAAACACTGACCGTGAAAAAAATCCTAATTCTTGCCGCATTGGTAATGATGATATGCGGCGCGGCGGAGGCGCAAAATGCCTACAAATACACAGAGCCGAAAGATTCTATCGTGAAAATCTTTTGGGAAGAAATCAAACAGTTGCCCGCCATCACCAAGGCGGAAGCCTACGACAAGGCATTGTACGACAAAGCCGTGCAGTTCCATTCAAAGACCGAAATGAGTTTTGATTTCGTGCGGAATAATGTTGACACAACATATCAATACGACATTTTTGCCAAAATGAAGATGAGGTGCTACCCAATGCTTGACGGCGGATGGGCGGCTGTGTTGGACATCGATTTTCACGGCAAGCAACTGAGCGAGCAAGATGCCTATGACAAAATCGCAGTCGCAACATACCAAAAAGGCAAAATGTCGTATCCAAAACTCACCAAATTCTTCCCGTCGATGGAGGCTTTGGAATTGATTGCTAATAACCGAGACAATTTTTTTGAAGATCACAACGTCGTATTCGGCGATAGCGAAATCACCTATTCAAGTTATGAGTTTTTGCCGTTGAGGTTTGTTTGGAACGGCAAGACATTTGAAAACACCTCACAAATAATTTGTCAGTCAGTGCTATTAGGCGGTCATTTTGCGTATTGCTATCCGAAAGATGACGACGCCCAATCATTATATTTCCCTCCTATGATAGGCGGTGATACGTTTTTTGATATGTCATTGGACGCCAAAAACTATTACGTCTATAACAAAAAGAAACTTGCAAAATTTGACGTAAAAGACGGTATCGTGGAAGGCTACACACTCTTGGACCCAACGTGTGGAATTATTCAAGATCGTGATAGCAATGGCTACGCATTTGGAAATCCTGTGGCAATTGGTCTGCCTATCAGCGCGTACAAAGGAAATTGTTGGATTGTGAAAAACTCTCCGCTCAACAAAGAATTTAAGAATGGCAAATATGTTGTTAATCAACTAATTAATCACGATACAAAATTCCTCAAACGTGATGTTTTCATCGAATTGACAGCCAAAGATGGAAATTCGCCCATCGAAACCATCAGGGTATATTCCAAACCGCTCATTGTAACTCTTCAAAGCGAAATCGACAGCGACACCAGCCTCTCCAATGATGCCAAAACTATTTTCAAAGCATTGAATTTCAACGACAAAGATTACGGTGCGTTTGATAATGTCTGGTGTTACGAAAATGGAATGGATATTCGGTATAAACCTGCCGAGTCCAACCCTGATGTATATGTTTGGGGTGATGGTGTGAAAGTTAATTACTTCATTTACAAGGCTGACGGCAAATATTTGGTGGTGTTGGCGAAGATTGATAAAAACAATAACATTTGTGAAAGTAAGTTTTGGTATTATGAGAACGGCACCTTGACCCCGACCGACTATAAAATCCCCGCTCCGACATTGGGCGGCAACGGCGATAATTCGACGTATGATTTCGATGCCAAAGGATTGCATTACTATCATTCCTCCGACAGTATTTTTTCGGATGAAGATTTTATTTGGAACGGGAAAGAATTTGAGAAGAAATAAATGAGAGATTGTATAATAATTATGCAATTTCGCCGTTAAAAATATGCAAACAAATAACAAAGTGATATATTAACTGACATTAAAAACAACATCAAAACAATGAAAAAAACTATCATGACACTCGTTGCGGCAGCTTCACTCTTGTTTGCCGCATGTGGCGGTGGCAACAACAACGCCACTTCCAACGGTGCAGCCTCCGAATCGAGCAGCACCTCTGCAAGCAAGGCTGCAACCAACGAACCTGTTTTGCCTGTTGACCCGTCGGCAAAACTCGACAAGACCTTCGAAAACAGCAAATACTCGTTGCAATATCCTTCGTCGCTCAGTCCCAAGGAGGCATTTGGCGATGACGATTGCGCAATCAAGGACGAAAGCGGCTACGTATCAATCAACGGAACCTGGAACACGGACGGCGTTAACCTCGACGGTTGGGCAGATTTTGCCGCAAATATGGCAGCCGCAGTAAGAGCAACCGATATGACAACCGAAACTCCGATTGTAAAGGGCAACAAGTTCGTCATCAAGGCTACTGACGAAGACAGGGTGGAGTATCACTACGGCGTTCTGAAAGAGGACAAAGTTGGACTTTTGGGTACGATTGAGTTCCCGAAAGACAAGGCTGCCGAATATGAAAAATATGTCGGCGCAATCATCAACTCCATCAAGTTCAAGTAGGAAGTTTAGATTCTTTTCATTTTTTGAAAAAAACACAAACACGGAATCCATTGGAAAATTTTTCTGATGATTCCGTGTTTTTTTTATTTCCAATCCTTGTCCGCGCCCCGCCGCCAACACACCGACACCGCCGGTATCCAGCCCAAATATTGATTGCGGCGGGCGGCAAATTGCAGCGCAAACCCTTTGAACTCAAATTCGGACCCCACGCCCACGGTAATCGGCTGAGTGGAAACGCCGGCGAGTATGCGGAAATTGTCGCGCAATTGGCATATTATCCCGATGTGCGCCGTGATGCCGTGGATGAGGCTGTTGCGGTCGATGTCAATGCAAATCACGTGTCCGCCATAAAAACTGTATGCCGCGCCAACTTGGATTTGAGCCGGAAGAATGGTGTCGCTGCCTGAATATTGCGAATTGGAGATGTTGCGGATGTAAGTGCCTAATGTCAAGGATTTTGTGGGTCGGCAGATAATGCCAAAGTCGCCGCTCATAGTGTTGGCGTTGGTGGGAGAATCGTCAATATGAACATTGTGATAATTGAGGTTGATGCCCGCGCAGATAGTTTTGGAAAGTTGCTTGGCATATCCCAACGAAGCCTTGGATGTATTGAAAAGCGAAAAACCATAATAATTGAACTCCGGTGTGAAAACTCCTCCAAGCACCGGCATTGTAATCCACGCCGACTTTTGCGACAGTTCCTTCATCATAAACCGGTCGTTGTACCCAATCCCCGCCGACCAATCCGCCAACGCCGTCCCCGCCGGATTTAGCCCTGCCGCGTCGCTCCCCGTAAGGCACGACACCGCACCGCACAATGCCTCGCCGTAAGCATAGGAACTCCAATCCTGCGCCGTGGCAGGGGTGATGGCAAGAAGGAGGATTATTATTATCAATTTGATTGTCGATGTCATTTTTTTGTTTGATAATTTTGGGACAAAACTAAAAAAAATTTGTGATTATGCGAAAAAAATAGTAGTTTTGCGGAAAATGTTACCTTTAAATTTAAGTATTATGGAATACACGAAAGAGATGCAAAAGGTTTTTCCTAACGGACAAATCAACGATGCCCAGATGGAAGTCCTAAAACTATTCTCGCTGCCTATACCGTCAGTGGAAATAAAACGACTGAAACAAGTTTTAGGCAGGTTTTTGGACGACATAGTTCAGCAGCAGTTGGACAAGTACATCGATGAAGGCAAATATCCTGTCGGAGAAGAATTGGAACGTATGCATTTAAGAACCCCATATCGCTCCAATGGAAAGAATTGTGCTTGATACGAATTGTCTGTTGGCAATATTGACCCGAAAATCAGAAATGCACTATATGTGGCAGAGAATATTGTCGGGTGATATTGTATTGTGTGTAACGGATGATATTTTGTTGGAATATGAAGAAATTTTATCTGATAAATCTTCACCTCAAATTGCCCAACTTGTGATGTTTCAATTGATAAACATAGCCGAAACAGAGCGGATTAGTACCTATTATAAGTGGAATATCATTACCCAAGACCCCGACGATAATAAATTCGTTGATTGTGCCATTGCTGCCAATGCCAAATTTGTTGTTAGCAACGACAATCATTTCAACGTATTGAAAAACAAAGATATTTGGCCCAAAGTTGAATTGAAAACATTAAAGGAATATCATCGTCATTTAATGGAGGAAAAATAAAACACCTTTATTTTATTAACTTTTTTTTGCACCCTAATATCATTCGATTTTGTAACTTTGCATCGACTATAAAATCAAAAGTATTAACCCCAAAAACTACTCAAAATGAAAAAATTTTTACTCATAATAATGGCGGTGATTGCCACGGTATCCGCCAACGCTCAGATTTATAGCAGCGACGTATATTACGTGGAGGATGATATGTACGACTCCTACGAGGTGAGAATCAAAAGGTTTCACCGTCCGAGGGCTACTGTCACCACCTACTATGACGACGTGTATATCGCACCGTCGGCGCGCACTGTGGTTACGGTGGCTGCGGCATCCATCCTGTGGCGTCCGTTCTATGTGCGTCCCTACCGCTACTCCACCACGGTGATTTGGCACGAGCCGAGGCCGTCGCATTACTTCTGGCACACACCGAGTTACGTGTACCATACCTCGCCGTATTGGATAGAGCATCGTCCGGCTCACGTAGGGTATTATCACGGTTACAATTACTATGGTTACAATTACCATGGTTACAATTACCACTACGACTATCGCTACCGTCCCACACATCACGAGCCGTATCATGCACCGCACCACGAGCCGGCACGCCCGCACAACGACCACGGTTATCATCACGATAATCATAACAATCACAACAACAATGGTTATCACAGCGACAACCATAATCGTAACAACGGCAATTATAGCAACAATAATAATCACAACAACAACTATAACAACAATAACAACGGCCATAGCAGCAACCGTCAGGGTAATTATAGCAGCAACAATCAGAACAGCAGCCGTCAGGGCAACTCGAACAACAGCAGCACAAGCAAGGACTCCCGTCCCAACAATAACAACAACAGCGGCAACCACCGTCAAGGCAGTTACAACAGTTCGAGCCGTTCTGGCAACAACTCTGGCAGCACAAGCGGCAGGTCGTCGTCCACTTCGCCGAGCAGCAAGTCGTCGTCCGCGTCGAGCAGTTCTTCGCGCTCTGGCAGTTCGAGCAGTTCGCGGTCGGGAAGTTCAAGCAATAGTTCGCGCTCCGGCAGTTCGAGCAGTTCCAATAGTTCGCGCTCCGGCAGCTCGAACCACAGATAACAGTAAATTATGTCGCCAAAAATCAAAATATTATTCATAGTAAACCCCATTTCGGGCATTGGCAAGCAGAAGCGTTTTGAGAAAATACTCAACCGTCATATCAACAAGGAAAAATTTGACTATAAAATTGAATACACCCAATACGCGGGACACGCCACCGAAATTGCAGCCGCAGCCGCCAAAGAAGGTACTTACGACGTTGTGACGGCGGTAGGCGGCGACGGCTCTATCAATGAAGTCGCCAAGGCTCTCGTAAAGACCGAGACTGCCTTGGCGATAATTCCGTGTGGGTCGGGCAACGGTCTTGCGAGGGCTTTGCACATACCCATACAACCTTGGCGGGCGGTCAGGTTTCTCAATTCGGCGGAGTTCAGGAAGATTGATACTTGCTTGGTAAACGGACAGTTTTTCTTTTCGGTAGCGGGCGCGGGTTACGATTCGCAAGTGGCTCGCCGTTACGAATTTTTCCCGGGGCGCGGGTTCAAGACGTATTTTTGGGCAATCATAACATCATTCCAAAAATACAAACCAATCGAATACGAAATCACCATCGACGGCGTTTCCATCAAAAGGACTGCGCTGATGGTAACGGTCTGCAACTCGTCGCAATACGGCTACGGATTCAGGATTTCGCCCAAGGCATCGCTCAACGACGGACTTTTGGACGTTGTAATCGTAAAAAAACCAGAACCTTGGCGCGTCCCATTCGTACTACTCAATATTGCCCTCGGTCGTGCGCATAAATCCAAATGTTTTGAAATACTGCAAGGCAAGCACGTGGAACTCTTCGGCAACAAAAAACGCTGGGTGAACCTCGACGGTGAAACCGTCCGCCTCGACCAAAACCTCAATTTTGAGGTCGATAAGGATAGTATTGTGATATTCTGTTAATCCAGTCTTAACCGCATAAAAAAATTACCGCCAATCTCTAAAAATTGACGGTAATTAATTCTAATTTCTCGGTAATTATCGTTCAAAAGAC
>JAFXMJ010000016.1 GCA_017530465.1 Bacteroidales bacterium | reverse complement strand
ATGGTCTTGCGCGAAAGGCGGTCGTACCAATCGTTGGAGATGATGCCGTGGTTGGACGGATTGCCGCCTGTATAAATCGTGGCGTATGCCGGGGCAGGCTCGGTGAGCATATAGTCATAATAGGCATTGGTGCAGTAAGTGCCCTGGTCGATGATGCGCAGGAAACCGTTGCTGCCAAAAGAGGAGGCGTATCTGGCTATGGCATCGTAACGCATTTGTTGTACCACAATGCCCACAATGACAGGCACTTGGTCCTGCGGCGTGGCTGTCGCGGCGGTCATCAGCATTGCAACTACTGCAAAAACTATTTTTTTCATTGTCGAATGGCGCATTATTTGAATGTAAAATACGATTGCAAAGATATAAATAATCATCGAAAATTATTTACAAAATAATGAAATATGTATTCAACGTTTTGATAGCGTTTGTAGTGATATGGATAGTGTGGTCGGTGATAGACCACGAGCCCAAAACAGCGAGCGTGGAAGTATCTACAATGGCCGAAGCCAAGGATTTTGACGGCGCACGCATCGCTAAGACCTGCAAAGAACGGTTTCAAAAGCCTGTGTCGGTGGAGTTTTGCAACGACGAGATGTTTGTCTCCAATGCAATGTCATACACCGGCAATGCCGATTCAGCAGGGTTTGTCTGCCGCACCACGCTGTATGGCGAATTTGTTGACACACTGCGTATTGCAGGACTCCGCTCTCCCAAAGGTATGACGGTGAAAGACGGCTATCTCTACATTGCCGATGTCAATAGCATCGCCAAATACGACATCGACGGCGATTCGCTCGTCACGATGATACCCGTGGAAGGCGCACAGAATCTTGCCGACATCGAAAAAGACCACGCGGGACGGTTGTTTGCGTCCGATGCACAGGGCGCAAAGATTTTTTGCATCAAAAACGACACTGCACGCCTGTTTGTAGCCGACACGCTGCTTCGCAATGTTTCTGGATTGTCATATTACAAAGGATATATCTTCGCCGGAGTCAAAAATCATATTATGCGCATCGATTCTGTGGGCAAGACGAGGATTTTTGCCAATGTCGTGTATCCTGTTTACGGCATTTGCGCCGACGACGAGGGCAATTTTATAACCACTGATTTTTCCGGCAATGTCTATGTCGTGAGCAGCGGCAAGCAACAACTCCTTGTAAAAAAACGTCAGGGCATCAACGCCGCTGGCATCGGTTATATTCCCGAACAAAAACTCCTCGCCGTGCCGACATACGCAAATAACAGCATAGAAATTTACGAAATCGGACGGTATTTGCAACAAAACAAGTGAAGAAGAGACTAACAGTTATGAGATTATTATTAATTATAATTTTATCGGTAATTTGCAGCGGCGAATTGTTAGCGCAGCCGGTCATCAAGTTTGACACCTTGGAATACGATTTTGGCGAGGTGCGCGAACTTGGCGGCATCGTGCAGTATCGTTTTGTGTATCAGAATACAGGAGACAAGCCGTTGATAATCAACACCGTGCATACATCGTGTGGTTGTACGTCGCCAGCGTGGAGCAAGGAACCGGTGTTGCCGTCCAAATCTGGATACATAGACGTTAGCTTCGACCCTCGCGACCGTCCGGGGGCGTTCACCAAAAGCATCGTTGTGGATTGCAACGCCACAGAAAAGAGCATTACACTTTATATCACCGGCAATGTGATGCCGAGGCCAGAGCCGTTGTCGTCCTCGTACCCTTACGAAATGATGGATTTGCGCCTGAAAGCCACCACAGTTAATTTTGGCAAGGTAATCGCCGGACAATCCGCCTCCAAGGAAATCGAGGTAATCAACCCATCGAAGGCAAACATTGTAATCTCCCCCTACACCCAAAATATGCCGCCGTGTATGCAAATCACCGCAAAGCCGTCCATCCTGAAACCCGGCGAAAAGGGCGTCATAAAATGCGTCTTGAATACCGCCAAACTCGACGAATACGATATGATACAGTTTGACGCGCCGATACTTATCAACGAATCTGCCAATTATGATTTGCACGTAAAAGCCATTGTGTATGAACAATTTACGGAAAAGGACAAGAAAAATGCGCCCATAATGACTATTGACGGCGCCGCCTTCACCGATTTTGGCGAAATTCCCGCTGGCGAGGTTCGCATCTGCCGCATCAATTACAAGAATACCGGCAGCAGCCCACTAAAAATCCGCGCAATCCGCAACGCCTGCGACTGTATTTCTGTACGCACAGACACACCCGAAGTCGCCCCCGGCGAATCGGGCTCGATAACGGTGGTTTTCAATTCCGAAGGACGCAGCGGCAAACAGGAACGCTATCTCACGATAATCACCAACAGCGCAGTGAGTCAGCAGGTAATGTATAAGGTGAAGGGCAACGTGGTGAAATGACGCACATTAATTTCTGCGTGGAAAGATTCGGGTATTTTTCGAGATTTCCAAAATAATTCATACTTTTGCACACAGTATGGAAACTTACGCCTACATATTAATCCCGCTGATAAGTGCCGTGATTGGGTACGTCACCAATGTCATTGCCATCAAGATGACCTTTTATCCATTGGAATACAAAGGATTGAGGCCGTTTTTCGGATGGCAGGGCATCATTCCGTCCAAGGCTACCAAGATGGCTGAAAAGTCGGTGGACCTATTGACCCGCGACCTCTTCAACCCAAAGGATGTATTTGCGCGGCTCGACGTTGCCGAAATCCTCCGCATTGGCAACGACAAATTTGCCGCAATGGCGCAGCGCATAGCCGATTCGGTGATTACAACCCGCGTACCAGCTGCATCGACCGCTGTAGGCCGCAGCATCAAGCCGCACGTGGAGCAGGCTGTGGCGAAGGTATTGCCAATGGTGGTGGGCAATTCGATGGCACGCATCAAGGAAAACATCAAGGAAATCCTCGACCTCAAAGCCATCGCCGTGGAGGCATTGAAGGAGGACAAATCGCTGATTAACAAAATCTTCCTTGACCTTGGCGGCAAGCAGTTCCGTTTTATCGAGACGTCGGGCGCGTGGCTCGGCTTTCTATTTGGACTTGGTCAAATCGTGACATGCATATACACGAGCCACTGGCTGATGTTTGTGGCATACGGCATTTTCATTGGATATATCACCAATGTATTGGCTATCAAGATGATATTTGAGCCAGCCGAACCCAAGAAGATAGGGCCGCTGACGTTGTGGGGACTATTCTTGCGCAATCAACGCGCCGAGAGTTTCAAGTACGCCGAAATCATCTCTTCGCGCATCCTCACGCCCGAAAAACTCTTTGACTACATATTCCGCTCGCCCGACTGCCACCTCACCCGCCAAATTATGGAAGACGAGGTCTCCAAAGCTGTTGACGACGTGGTGCGCTCGATGCCGTCGCTCGTCAAACTCGTGCTCACAAACCAAAAAATCTCCGAATTGAAGTCTGTGGCGGTATTCAACCTTATGAACGAACTCCCGCTGTACATCGGCGTCATCTATCCCTACACCGAATCCGCATTGGACATCCGCAATACCATCGGCGAAAAGATGGCGGCACTTCCGCCCAAAAAGTTCATCGACTTCCTCCGCCCCGCCTTCCAGGAGGACGAATGGAAATTGATGGCCGTAGGCGCAGCATTAGGCGGCGTAGCGGGATTCTTGCAGTCGCTATTTAACGCATAATGCACAATGCATAATTCACAATTGCCATCCGGCAGAAGTTCTATTATGCATTGTATTATGAATTATGCATTAACAACTACAATGCCTCCGTAATCTTCTTTCTCAATGTCTCTACGGCTTTTACGATTTGGGTCATTTGCTCGTCCGAGACTGTGATGATGGTGTACGTACCCTGCGTAGTCACCGCCTGACCGTCCACCAATTCCACCTTGTCTTCGCCGTCTTTGGTTTCTATGGACACTGGCTCGTATGCCTTGGAAAGCTCCTTGAACGCCGATACGAGTTTCACATTGTCCACGTTGTTGCCCATATAATGAACAAGCACAGCCATAAGTTCGTCAAGGATGTATTTTTGACTTGCGATGTGGTCGCGCATACGCTTGTTTTCTTTTTTCTTGTACACCTGCGATGCGAGGTAGAGACTCTCTGTCCACACGCCAGTCACCATCATCGCGCTCACATCTGCGCGGTTGCTTTCGCGGAGATATGTGTCCATATTATAATAGCTCATCGTGGAGAGGATGAGGAGAGAGTCGAGATTGTTGTTGTTTGTGGCGATGCGCTTCAATGTCGGGAAGTCAAAGAATTGTGCGAGCCTGAGTGCTTCTGTGAGCTTTCGAATGGCAACGAGGTAGTTGATGACGTCGCCAGTCTTGTTGTAAACATTGAGGTAACCAAGGTCGGCGCAGAATACGCCAAGGCCGAGCGACTTCTTGAACGAAGTCTCAAAATTGTCGCACTTGCCCGCGTCGAATAGCAGGCTCTCGCTGTATGGCACTTTCATATCCTGAATGATGGACGACACTTCCACGGGCGACGGGAAGCTCTGAATCAGGTCGCCGAAATCCGCGATGTCCTGGTTGCGGTAATGCTCGAGAAATTCCTTGTCGAGTCCGTATGCGGCAAAGTCGATAGGTTTTTCTGTCTGAGTACCATTGTATTCGATTTCCTGGTCTGCGGCATCGTTGTTGTTGGCGTTGTTGTTGCTGCTGCCTCCGCAACTTGCGATTATGGCGACAAGGCACGCTGCCATTATGCTTGCAATTAATCTTTTCATATTATTAATAGGGTTATTGATCACTATGTTGTTTTTTTTCGTGCGCAAATATAATTGTTTTTCTTGAAAATATAATAAAAATAGTGCATGTTTTTTTTCAGTACTCCCAAGCCTTGACACTGTATTCTATGCGCCCGGTGTGGTCGTTGGAATAGTTCCACGTCCACGTCTGCGGGTCGCGTATGACAGAGGCGGGTATGTATGCTATCGAATGGTCGTACATCTGGAGTCCGTCGGAATTGTAATAACGCTGGCTTATCGGCGAAATGATGCACGACTTGCCCTTCGGGAGCATATTGATGTGGTATTGCTGTACAAAAGTCTGCAACGCCGTGGCTGCGATGTCGTCGATGAGCCTCAGCCGCGAGAGGTATTCATTGATGGGCTCCGCAAGAAACGACAGCGTATTTACCGAAATCACAAAATCGAATGTGCCGAGCGT
>JAFXMJ010000192.1 GCA_017530465.1 Bacteroidales bacterium | reverse complement strand
GTTTATGCGGCTTGAAGAACTTGCCTCGTACTCTGCACTCTCCCCGGCGCAACAGATGCAGTACGACGACAGTTTTCATAACTATGTAAGTTACCACGGACAGATGCAATATAAGTACGACAAAGGCAGAGCAGAAGGTCGCGCCGAGGGGCGTGTGGAAGGTCGTGCAGAAGGACGCAAGGAAGGCAGAGCCGAAGGTATTGCCGAAGGCAAGATTGCGACTGCGCGTCTGATGAAAGCCGATGGCGAACCTGCCGAAAAAATCGCTCGTTATACGGGACTTACAATAGAGGAAATACAAAAACTATAAATGCCAACGCCGCACGAAATATTAAAAACAGTTTTTGGATATGATAGTTTCCGTCCATTACAAGAAGAAATTATCAATCAGATACTTGCGCACAACGACACATTTGTTTTGATGCCTACGGGCGGAGGAAAATCGATGTGTTATCAAATTCCTGCAATTATTTTTGAGGGGATTACAATCGTCGTTTCGCCGCTGATTTCACTGATGAAAGACCAAGTGGACGCGCTCAAATCAAATGGCGTGGAGGCGGAGGCTCTCAATAGCAACAACAGCGAAGATGTCAATTATCACATAAGAATTAATTGTGAATCAGGTATTACAAAAATTCTGTATATTTCGCCCGAACGTCTGCAAAAAGAAATTCCGTGGATGCAGTCGAAACTCAACGTTTCGCTTTTTGCTATCGACGAGGCTCATTGTATATCGCAATGGGGGCACGATTTCCGCCCCGAATATACACAACTAAATTGTTTGCGCTCAATGTTTCCAAAGTCTGTAATTATGGCTTTGACAGCAACTGCCGACAAAATTACACGTGAAGACATTATCAAACAACTTGATTTACAATCATATAAAACATTTATAAGTTCTTTTGACCGCCCTAACCTCAGCCTTGAAGTCAGGCAAGGATATTCCGAAAATGAGAAAATCAACGCAATCATTTCAATCGTCAAGCGGCATCAAAACGAATCGGGAATTATTTATTGTTTGTCGCGCAAAAATACAGAAAAAGTTGTTGATTTACTTCACAAACAAGGAGTAACAGCCAAGGCATATCACGCGGGGATGTCCACGCCTGACCGCAACAAAGTTCAAGACGATTTTATCAACGACAGAATAAACATTGTCTGCGCAACGGTGGCATTTGGAATGGGAATCGACAAAAGCAATGTCCGCTACGTGATACATTACAATATGCCCAAAAGCATCGAAAATTTTTATCAGGAAATCGGTCGCGGTGGGCGTGACGGTCTTGAAGCCGAAACTATACTTTTTTATAACATCCAAGACATCATCACGTTGCGTAGATTTGCCGAAGAAAGCGATACAAAGGAAATTAACCTCGAAAAACTAAAACGTATGCAGGAATATGCCGAGGCGCAGGTCTGCCGACGTCAGATTTTGCTTAATTATTTCGGGGAGCATAGCAATGGAAATTGTTGCAACTGTGATATTTGCAAAAATCCGCCACAACATTTTGATGGCACTGTTGTAGTTCAAAAAGCATTGTCGGCAATTAAAAGAACCGATGAAAAAATCGGATTCACTCATACCATCGATATATTGCGCGGCAGCCAAAACGCTGATATTATTAAACTGGGATACGACCAACTGAAAACTTTTGGAGTTGGCAGCGATATTTCAGCAAGCATTTGGTACGATTATCTGTTGCAAATGCTCCAACTCGGCTATATCGAAATTGCGTATAATGACTATAACCATCTGAAAATAACAGATTCAGGCAGTGATGTTTTGTATGGAAGGAGCAAGGCGCAATTGGCAATTCCCAAACCTAAGACATATAAACAAAAAGAGGGAAAGCAAGATAAAAAAACAATTGAAAAACAATCCGCACCTATCAACGAAGACAATCGTTTGTTTGAAATTCTGCGCACACTGCGTAAAACTATTGCAGAGGAAAACAATTGGCCTGCATACGTTGTTCTCCCCGACAAATCGCTTAAAGAACTTGCCATACACAAACCTCTTTCTGTGGAAAATTTCGGAAATATTTACGGTGTCGGCAACCGAAAAAAAGAACAGTTTGGTGCAAGGTTCGTTAAAGCAATTGCTGATTATTTAAATACAGAGCCGATTGAAGAACCTATTGAAAGCCAAGAGATTATGCCTCACCAAGAATTGTCGTATATGGAAAAACAAAAACAATTGTATTCCAATGCGTATCAACCTTGGACTGCCGAAGACGACTCAAAACTTATCGAAATGTACAACGCAGGAGAGTCAATAAAACAACTCGCCGAGTTTTTCGACCGAGGCAGGGGTGCAATCCGTTCTCGACTTAAAAAATTGAATATTATTGTTTAACTTGCTTAATCCCCCCGCTATGTCCCCCGTAATCTTCATCGACCTCGAAGTCAATCCCCAAAACAACAAGGTTTTGGATTATGGGGCGGTGACGGCAAATGGGGAAACTTTGCATACTACGCCAAAGGCTGATTTTGAGGATTTTACAAAAGGTTATCAGTTTATATGTGGACATAATGTCTGCCATCACGATTCCAATTTTTTTAGGCGAGGGGAGGGGACGGTTTTTATTGACACGCTGTATTTTTCACCGTTGCTGTTTCCCGAAAAACCTTATCACAGGTTGCTCAAAGACGACAAAATTCTTACCGACGAACTCTCCAACCCGCTCAACGACGCTATCAAGGCAAAGGAACTTTTTTACGACGAAATCAACGCTTTCAAAAATCTTGATGCGCGATACCGTCAGATTCTCGTGAACCTTCTGCACAAAACGGACGAATTTAGCGGTATGTTTCAATACATTGACGAACAGGCGGCGGGCGACACTTTGTCAATTATAAAAGACTTTTTCGATGGCAAAATCTGCGAAAATGCGCCGCTCGAATACATCGTCAACAACAATCCCGTGCCGCTTGCATACGCCCTCGCCATCATTACCACAAGCGACAAAACGTCGATTATTCCGCATTGGGTTCACCGTCAATTCCCTTTGGTAGAGACAGTTATGCAGATTGTCAGGAACACACCTTGCGGACATTGCGCCTATTGTCAGAATCTCCTCGACCCTCATAAAAACCTCAAACGCATTTTCGGGTTCGACGATTTCAGAAAATACGAGGGCGAACCGTTGCAGGAAAACGCCGTAAAAGCCGCCATCGACAACCAATCTTTGCTTGCAATTTTCCCGACCGGCGGCGGCAAAAGTCTCACTTTCCAACTCCCCGCGCTCATTGCCGGCATTACGGAAAGGGCGTTGACGGTGGTGATTTCGCCGTTGCAATCGCTAATGAAAGACCAAGTGGACAACCTCGAAAAACGCGGCATCGCCGACGCCGTCACAATCAACGGTTTGCTAAGCCCGTTGGAGCGGCAAGAGGCCATCGAAAGGGTCGATTCGGGCGTTGCGTCGTTGCTCTACATCTCGCCCGAATCGCTCCGCAGCCGCACCATCGAAAAACTCCTGATGTCGCGGCAGATTGCGCGTTTTGTAATCGACGAGGCGCATTGTTTTAGCGCGTGGGGGCAGGATTTTCGTGTCGATTATCTCTATATCGGCGACTATATCAGGGAGTTAGCCAAGAAAAAAGGCGTGCGACAGATTCCCGTTTCGTGTTTTACGGCGACAGCCAAGCAAAAGGTGATTTCTGACATCAGGGATTATTTTCACGAAAAACTCGGCTGCGAACTCCAAATTTTTGCAACTTCCGCCTCGCGCACCAATCTCCGCTACCAAGTGCTTTTCAAGGAAACCGATGAAGACAAATATACTGCGTTAAGGGATTTGATTGAAACCAAAAACTGTCCGACAATTGTCTATGTATCAAGGACTAAGCGCACAATAATACTTGCCGAAAAACTCAACCGCGACGGCATTCCCGCATTGGCTTTCAACGGCAAAATGGAGTCGAAAACTAAACAACAAAATCAAGACGCTTTCATCCACGACAAAGTGCAAGTGATTGTGGCAACATCGGCTTTCGGTATGGGAGTTGACAAGTCAAATGTCAGATTAGTAATACATTACGACATTTCAGATTCGCTTGAAAATTATGTCCAAGAGGCGGGACGTGCGGGACGCGACCCAAAATTAGACGCGGAATGTTATGTACTTTATAACGACAACGACCTCGACAAACATTTTATTTTGAACAACCAAACCAAGGTTTCGTGCGCCGAAATCAACCAAGTTTGGCGGACAGTTAAAAATATGACGCGCACACGCAAATCGTTTTGTTCGTCGGCGTTGGAAATTGCTCGCGCAGCCGGTTGGGACTACGAGGTAAGCGACGTGGAAACCCGTGTAAAAACCGCATTACAGGCACTTGAAAATGCGGGATACATTCAGCGCGGCAAAAATTCGCCAAGAATTTACGCTACAAGCATACTTGTAAAAAATTATGAGGAAGCCGACAGACTGATTTCGTCGTCAAAACTGTTCCTCACGGACGCGGAACGAACCAACGCCAAACGCATTATAAAATCCTTGATTTCAAGCAAATACATCGCCCAAGCCGGCAACGATGATGCAGAAAGTCGTGTTGACTATCTTGCTGACATATTGGGAATTACAAAGGAAAATGTAATTTCGGCGGTGCAGACTATGCGACAAGAAAAAATCCTCAAAGACGACCGCGACATATCCGCCTACATCGATTCGCCAAAGGATTCTCCAAAAACACTGATACTTTTTCGCGACTTGTCATTTTTTATTTTGGATGTTCTTAATAGTGATGGCATAACGCTGAATCTCAAACAGTTGAACGAGGATGCAAACAGAATCGGATTGAAATCAACTGTCAAAAATTTAAAGACAATTCTGTTGTTTTGGAAGATAAAATCGTACATCAAACTTGTCCAAGATACAACCGACTCTATAACAGTGCAACCGCAGATAACGCTCGCACTTTTGAGGGAAAAACAGAAGAAAATATTTTCGCTTGCCGATTTTATAATCCGCTATCTGATAGAGCGTTATACTAATTCGCAAAAAAACGAAGAAAACCTGATTTTGTTTTCAATCGTGGAACTTTACGAAAGATACAACACGTCGTTTTTGAAGGAGTTTGATGCCGACGTCCACGACATAGAGGAAGCGTTGTTGTTTTTGGCTAAAATCAATTCAATGAAACTCGAAGGCGGCTTCCTTGTATTGTATATGGGGCTGAATATCAAACGTTTGAATCTTGACAACAAAAAGCAATACACAAAAGAAGATTACAAGCAGATGGCAGAATATTACCGTCATAAAATAGAACAAATTCACATTGTGGGCGAGTTTGCAAATATGATGGTCAAGAGTTACGACGCCGCATTGATGTTTGTAAAGGATTATTTTCAAATCGACTATAAAAAATTCCTTTCAAAATATTTTACAGCCGACCGTCAGAGGGAAATCGAGCGAAATATTACGCCCAAGAAATACCGCGAACTATTTGATACTCTGTCCGTTGTGCAAAAACGTATAATTGATGACGACACATCGCCGCACATAGTGGCAACGGCGGGACCGGGCAGCGGCAAGACGCGCGTCCTCGTCCACAAACTTGCGTCGTTGCTTTTGATGGAGGACGTAAAACACGAGCAACTTTTGATGCTTACCTTTTCGCGGGCATCGGCTACGGAGTTCAAAAGGCGACTTGTCGCTTTGATTGGCAACGCCGCCAACTTTGTGGAAATCAAGACTTTCCATTCGTATTGTTTTGATTTAATCGGGCAAATTGGCAAAATTGAAGAAGTGTCGGACGTTGTGCCAAAAGCCACGCAAATGATTCTCAATTACGAAGTTGAGCCAAACAAAATCACCAAAAAGGTCCTTGTTATTGACGAGGCGCAGGATATGGATGCCGACGAGTTTGCACTTGTGGAGGCGTTGATGGAACATAATGACAATCTGCGAGTTATTGCCGTGGGCGACGACGACCAAAACATCTACGAATTTCGAGGTTCGTCGTCGGAAAATTTTTGCAAACTGATAACCAAATACGGCGCAAAACAATATGATTTGGTGGATAATTATCGCTCTGTAAATCAGATTGTTAACTTTGCAAATAATTTTGCAGCCACAATTAGCCACCGAATGAAAACCGCCGCCATAAAACCCGTCCGCAAAGACAATGGCGAAGTAGTTTTTGTGAAGCATTGTTGCAGCGGTGGATTTGAAATTTCGTTGGTCAACTCTCTGAAAAACAACCGTAAAGAAGGTTCGTGCTGCGTATTGACAACCACCAACAGCGAGGCGTTGTCAATCCTTGGTCTCCTACTCAAAAACGGCATCAAGAGCAAACTCATCCAAAGCAACGACGGATTTGATTTGGGCAGCATCGCCGAATTGAAATTTTTTGTAAAGACAATTAAAACCCATCTCCAAACGCCCAAAGTAAGCCCCGAAATTTGGGAGTTCGCCAAAAAATCGCTGTCCGAGCGTTACTCCAACAGTGCTTGTCTGAACCTTGTATCAGAAATTATACGCACTTTTGAAGAAAACAATCGCGACAAGTATCTCACTGATTTTCAGATATTTTTGAGGGAATCGTCGATGGAGGATTTTTACCGCGCCGACGATTCTACGGTAACAGTTTCCACGGTTCACAAAGCCAAGGGACGCGAGTTCGACAATGTTTATATGTACCTCAACGACCTGAATATCAACGAAGATGCCGAAAAAAGACGATTGTATGTAGGTTTTACCCGTGCTAAAAATTCTCTTCACGTCGATTACCGTGGAATGTTTTTGGATCAATTTAAATCTTGCGCCACAAGTTTTACAGTTGACAATACAGAATACCAAAAACCTGAGCAACTGATAGTTGCATTGACGCATAAGGACATTTATTTGGACTTTTTCAAGGACAAAAAGACCGAAATTCTTCAACTAATAAGCGGCACGTCGCTTGACATTTCCGAGGGCGGTCTCAAACATAATGGCAAGGAAGTCCTGCGCTTTTCCAAAGCCTTCTGCGCCAAACTTCTCGACTACGAAAAACTCGGTTACACGCCACTCTCCGCCAAAATCCGTTTTGTACTATCGTGGTTTTGCGAAGGCGACGGCAACGAATACGCGATAATTTTGCCGATGATAACGATGGGGGAAAATAATTAACCTCCAAAAAATTATTTCCCCCATTTAATCTTTTTTCTTATCTTTGTACCGTTATCATCCTTTGCTAAAATCATAATAACACTTAATCAACAACAAAAATGAAAAGACTTCTGACACTTTTGGCGGCGATATGCACCGCCGCGAATCTTTCCGCACAGCAGGAAATGATTAAAAACCCGATGCTGTGGGCTGACGTGCCCGACCCGGATGTTATCTGCGTGAGGGACACGTTCTACCTCGTGAGCACCACAATGCACCTGATGCCGGGTGCGCCCGTGATGCAGTCAACAGACCTGAAAAACTGGGAGACTGTGAGTTACATCTTCGATAGTCTCACCGATTCGCCCAAATACGATAT
>JAFXMJ010000191.1 GCA_017530465.1 Bacteroidales bacterium | reverse complement strand
CTTCGACAAGACCGTGCTCATCGTTTCGCACGACCGCCACTTCCTCGACTCCGTATGCACGCACACCGTTGACATCGACTACGGCAAGATTACATTGTTTGCGGGCAATTACAGTTTTTGGTATCAGTCGAGCCAATTGGCACTCCGTCAGCAGGCTCAGCAAAACAAGCGCGCCGAGGAGAAGAAACAGGAACTCTTGGAATTTATCCGCCGTTTCTCCGCCAACGTTGCAAAATCCAAGCAGACCACTTCGCGCAAGAAGATGCTCGAAAAACTCAACATCGAGGAAATCAAGCCTTCCACAAGGCGTTATCCGGGCATAATCTTCACTCCTGAGCGCGAACCCGGCAATACAATACTCACCGTTAAAGGTCTCACGGGCAAGTCTGGCGACGACATCCTCTTCCGCGACGCCGACTTCACCATCGAGAAAAACGACAAAGTCGTATTCCTCTCTCACGATCCGAGAGCAATGACGACATTGTTTGAGATAATCAACGGTCACCAAAAACCCGAAGCCGGCACATACGAATGGGGCGTTACAATCACCACAGCATATCTGCCGCTCGACAACAGCGAATTTTTCCAAAAGGACATCACCTTGAAAGACTGGCTCGGTCAATTCTCCGACGACACCACAGAGACCTTCCTGCGCGGATTTTTGGGCAAGATGCTGTTCTCCGGCGAGGAGATTTTCAAGAAGGCAAACGTCCTCTCCGGCGGCGAAAAAATGCGTTGTATGATTGCACGTATGATGCTCCAAAACGCCAACTGTATGATTCTCGACACGCCGACCAACCATCTCGACCTCGAATCCATTCAGGCATTCAACAACACTTTGATTAACTTCAAGGGCATTATCCTGATGTCGTCGCACGACCACGAGTTCATACAGACCGTTGCCAACCGCGTCATCGAACTCACGCCAAACGGCATCATCGACAAGCGCATCGAATACGACGACTACATCACCGACGAGCGCATCCAACAGCGTCGTGCGGAGTTGTACGCAAAATAAGGCGTAATGTTTATCTCCATATTTTTTATTTTTTTTCACAGGCGGCAAGTTTTTCGCAAGAAAAATTTGTTGCCTGTGTTTTTTTAGGGGGTAATAATCAGAAACTCCACTCCCCTACCTCGGTCACCTTCTCCGTGGCGTCCTGAATCTCGCTGTCGAGGTTGCAGAAAAAGTCGATTCCTGTACGCTGTTCCAATTCGTCAACGGACACCACATATTGTTTGATGCTTTTCTGCTCCGCCTGAGAATAAGACGGCTTGTGTTCTATCCAAAAGCCAAGAGCCTTGTATTTGCCGTTTTTGACGCATAGAATCGCCATAAAGAAGTATTTTGGGATCAATACGCCATAATCGTCGTGCGTCAGGAAGTCAAAAACATTGTCTCTGCCGTCTATCGTGCCGCCTTTGACGACATACAATGTGTCACGAAAACTATCCCTATTCCACGACCTTACTTTTGCTTCCATATCAGACCAGATGAAGGCGTTGAGAGAGTTGTATTGTGGCTGCATATTGGAATAGCAAAAAGTCTGACGGTTCATATTCTTGTTTTGCAGGCGGTCTGCCGACGGACAGATATGCCCACGGTCAAAACCGCTGTAATGGTAGTCCTCGTATGTGGAGCGGTATTCCACGGGGATTTGTTCGTCCTCGTGCCAGGCATCGTCGCCGCTGCGCGAAACCGTAGTCGCCGTGTTGCCCTTGTACATTCTATATGCTGTCCAACGTTGCGCCCGCTTGTCACAATCCCATTCGAGAAAATAATTCACGCCGTATTCGTCGTCTTTTTTCACAACGATTATGTTGTTGCCGTCCTTTGTTTTTGGACATTCAATACGGCTGATGATGTCGGCATTGTCGTCGCTGACATCCTGTGGCTGCTCCTGCGGCTGTTCCTTTTCCGGCTCGTCGATTATAACAATGCCATCGTCAGGCACTTTGGAGCACGACGCCACCAACAATATGGCAGATAATATGTAGAGAAGTCATTTCATTTTGCATATTTTTTTACTTTTTGAAGTATGCTTTTGCCTTTTTCGGTTACAATCCAATGTCCAGTTTTGTCAGAACCTTCACGAGTTAAAAGACCATTTTCACGGAGTTTTTTTATAGTTCGTCTAATTGTTGCCCGTGAACAATTCGCCACAACCTGTAATTTTTCATACGTTATTTTAGGATCACCAAGTATTGATTCTATAATTTCTACAAATTTTACAGGGTCATTTACAGGGTCATTTACAGAGTCATTTTGATTTACAGGGTCACTTATAGGGTCATTTACAGGGTCATTTTGACTTACATCGTCATTTACAGGGTCATTTACAGGGTCATTTACAGAGTCATTTTGACTTACAGGGTCATTTACAGGGTCATTTATATAAAAATTTGTAGGTTCACTCGCATAGGCGGCGACAAAAGGACTTTTTTTGAAATATGTAATGGTGGCGTGCGTAACATCGGAACGGAAACCGACATTTTTCCCCGTCAGAGCAGTCCAAGTTTTCATCTTGTCGATGCCATAACCAGCATTTTCTGACAGTTTGGCGAAACGGAACAGCTTGATAATTATTGGATTGCGAGGCAGAGAAATGGCCTCTTCAAGCACTCTGTTGACAGGCACAATAAACCCGCCAGGATTTTGAAACTCAATTCTGTCCATAAAAACCCTAATAGTTGGGTGCATCGGACTAAACCAATCAGAATGAGCAAGGAAATTAATAAGCCCCTCCCTTAACGCATATAATTGCGAGTCGTCCTCCGGCGAAACGCCAAACCTCGTAGTAGTGTACGGATTGTCAGCATATAGGCGAAGTCGCTGAATGATAACCTTATAATACTCCCAAATATTTTCCTGCTCCTGCATCCTGAATGTATAACGAGGCCTTGCCGTCGCCACCGAAATACCCGGTATCTCAATGTAATCGACCCAAAAATTTGGCATTGCCGCCCGTATAGAATCCTGTTTGCCAAACATCAGGAGCGAACCATACAAAAGCTCGCCCGTTGTGCTGGAACAAATGCCAATCTTTTTGCAAAATGCCTCATCTTCAAGACTATTGTACGGGAAACCACTGTTGTAAAAATTCAGATGATTTCTATAAGTAATTAACGATTGGGAATTTAGGTCGGCAAGACTCGTATTAGCCACTAACTCCTCAGACTTGATGCCAAAAGATTGGTCGTGGTACATCGCCATATTTTCGCCGTCGGTGGCTCGTTGGTCGCCAGAGCCTACACGCAGGAAGGTATTTACGGGAGGCATCATTGCCCAATGTATCGGCATCCTGCGCCCTCAATATGCCCGTAGAGCATACCAGAGCCGTGATTATAATTAATATCCGTAGCATAACCTTAATAGTGATTAATGTTGCAAATTTAATATTTTTTCAAAACAGGATGCTAAAAGACGAAAATTTAATATATTTGCCACGTTGGATTGTCATCATCAACTGCCAACGGCTTGATACGTTGAACATAACAAGAATATTAAGTATGAAAAAGATAATGCTGATTGTGATGCTGATGCTGTCGGTGGCGGCTCAGGCACAGAAAAAATACAGCGTGTATGCAATTGGTTTTTACAACTTGGAAAACCTTTTCGACACCATCCACGACCCGGGCAAAAACGACTACGAGTACCTGCCCGACGGCACCAACAAGTGGAACGCCATCAAGTACGAACACAAACTCGCCAATATGTCGAAGGTGTTGTCTGAGATGGCTACGGATATGCTGCCCGTAGGCTGCGCTGCCATCGGCGTATCGGAGGTGGAAAACGCCAACGCGCTAAACAACCTTGTGTCGCAAAAACCGTTGAAGGACAAGGGCTTCCAATTCACCCACGTGGAAGGTCCCGACAAGCGCGGCGTAGATTGCGCATTGCTCTACAACCCACGGCTTTTCACCGTCCGCGACACGAAACTCGTTCCCTACATCTATGAACTTCCCGAGGACGTGCAGAAAGACAAGCAGACGCGAGGCTTCCTCACCGTGTCGGGCGAAGTGGCTGGCGAACACGTTACGATTATAGTCTGCCACCTGCCGTCGAGGTACGCCACGAGTTATTACAGGGAATTGGGCGGCAAACAATTGAAGGTGCTCAAAGATTCGCTCCAAAAGGACGACCCGAAGGTGAAGATATTCATTATGGGCGATATGAACGACGACCCTTTCGACAAGTCGATTGCGCAGTCGCTTGGCGCACGTCGCGAAATCAAGGACGTGGAACTCTTCGGGCTATACAATCCTTTCTGGAACACAATCAAGGAAGGTACGGGAACGCTTTTTTACAATGGCGCGTGGAACTTGTTTGACCAGATAATTATGTCAGAAAACCTCCTCGACAAAAAGCAAAAGCGCAACTACGAAGCCCTGACATTCTACAAGCACGCCATCTTCCGCCGCGACTACCTCATCCAGCAGGAAGGCAAATACAAAGGCGCACCCAAGCGCACCCAAGCCGGCGGCGTATGGCTCGACGGCTATTCCGACCACCTGCCAGTGGTGGTGTATTTGATTAAGGAGCAGAAATAACAAAAAAACTTCGTCCTTAACTATGTTTTTTGACCACTTAGGGACAAAGTTATATTTGAGAAATATAGTAAATTATTGATAATAAGCAAATTAACTTAATTACAAAAATCAAAATTACCAACGAAATTATTATTAAGATACTAATAATCAAATATATAACAAAAATAACTTTGTCCTTAACTATGTTTTTTTGACCACTTAGGGACGAAGTTCCATATTTTTTCTTCGGAAATAGCAGCAGCCATCAACTATTAATATTGTAACCACAAAACACAACACAATGAACAGGACGAAGACATTTTTGGTATTGATTCTAATGATAATTGCCACGGCAGCGGGGGCGCAGACCTTCAAGGCGGGGACATTCATATATAAAGTAATTGGCAAAAACACCGTCGAGGTATCGTCGGCGGATTCAAGTATGTCGGGCAACGTGGCGATACCGCAGACCGTTAGGCTCGGCGACACGGTATATACCGTCACAGCAGTTGCCGAAGGAGGTTTTAGCGGCTGCACCGGCATCAGGAGCATCATCTTGCCCGCCAAAATCAACAGGATTGGCAAGGAAGCGTTCTTGGGCTGCCGCAATCTCAATTCCATCAACATCCCCTACGGAGTCAAAGAAATCAACGACGCCACATTCTGTCACTGCGAGGCTCTTGCGGGTCTCACCGTGCCGGACGG
>JAFXMJ010000190.1 GCA_017530465.1 Bacteroidales bacterium | reverse complement strand
GGGGCAGCCGAGGCAAGAGGAGTTGTTGGAATACGTTTTCAGGGAGTTTGGCGACGTGGAGGAGTTGAAGGATTTGTTTATAAATCTGAGTCCGATTGCAAAAAAAAATAACAATTCTATCTCATCACCGCCCTTTTCGCCTCGGTATTCTTGCTCTGCCTATAAAACCTCCGCACCTTGTCGCCGCCGAATGACCACGATGCGGCGAGCGAAACGCTGTGGGGGTGGATGTAGTTGGACGCATAGACCGAATAATCGGCGTAATGACTTTCTGTGCGGGTGATGTTTTGACGAAACGGGTCGCTGACATTAAGGCTCAGGCGCAGATGGTTGTTGAAGGTGGAATATCGAAGTTGGGAATAAAACAAGACCAAACTTTTTTGCTTGGTGTTCATTTCAACATACGGAGAATAATGGGTGTAATTGACGCTTAAAACAAGCGTATGATTGTGGTTCAGAAAAAAGTCAGTGCCGTTCTCTGATTTGCCGCTCCAAAGATAAATGTTTTTCATCGGAGTCGATTGGTTGGTGATAACGCATTGAGAATAAAAAACTTCGCCGCCTAATTTGATGCACCACCAATCGAAAATGTTTTTCTGCCACGAAACATAAAGACCGGTTTTGTCAGACGTAAAACAATTGTCAATCGTTGTGCATTGAACTCCGTCGGACGAAAACGATGTTGTGGTGCCCGGCGCATCTTTTTGATGACTTTCATACAGGACGGCGTATAGGCCGCGACCGTTGTTGAAATTGATTTCAAAATTGTCGGTGGCTCCGGGCGTAAGATATGGATTGCCCGCAAAATAATTGCTTGGCGTCATATAATAACGGAACGGGTTAAGATTCTGAAAATCAGGTCTTGATATGCCTTTGGAATACGCCAAACCAAGATGTATTTTGTCCGTTGCTTGCCATCCGAAATGAACTGACGGAAATAGGTAAATGTAATTGTCGCTGTTGGATTCGTCGATGGAAACTTGCCGTCCCGAAGTCCAAGTTTTTTCTACGCGAAGTCCCGCTTTTATAGAAATTTTCTTTGACAATTGCCGCCAAGCCGATACGTATGCCGCCGCCGTCTGTTCGGTATAGTCGTATTCATTTGACAAATTATCGTCTTGACTTCTCAAAATATTTACATCGGAATTGTTGTTGATTTGGGTGTAATGCAGACCTGTCTCTATGAAAATCGACGAAAACGGCAATCCAAAATCCACCTTCCAACCGTCGATGCGGTAACGACACGCGCCTGTCGTTGTAATATTTTGATTTTCAGAAGTCAACCGCTCGTCTTGACAAGCATAATTATTGAGATAATCGTATGTCAACGACATCATTTTGCCTGTAGAATCAAGCGTCAAGTCATAAAACAATTCGGCGGAAAGATTGTAATTGTCGGGTTTTGGAGAGGTCATATCGGTAACGGTTTCGATGTTTTTTTCGCGTGTTACATCGTGCTGATTGATTCGGATGCGGCTTGTTGACAGCGCGCCCAAAAGTCCAAAATTTGAACGGTCGGTCAACTGATATTTCGCCAAAATATTTGCGTTGTAGATACCCCAATCAAACTTTCTGACGTATTCGGAGTGGCGTTCGTGGGTCTTGAAAACTGAGGTCTGAGTGTGGTCGTTGCTGCCTTTTGTGTTGCTTAGTCCGCCCGAAAACGACAAGTCCAATTTACGTGTCGCATAGTTCAACGACGACGTTAAGTTGCTGTTTATGTGTTCTTTGAAATATACGGCTTCCGTCAAATCGCCCCGCAGCCCTAACGTTTGGTCTTTACGAAGTACGATGTTTACATATCCGGCGTTGGCTTCGGCTTTGAATTTTGCGGGCGGAATGGTGATTACCTCAATGCGCTCTATGTCCTCAGATTTCAGTGTGTTAAGTTTTGACGCCGCCATTTCGTCGGGCAGCAATCGACCGTCCAATAGAAAATGTGTCGCACTTTTGCCGACAATGCTCACGTTGTTTTCCGAAACTGTAAGCATCGGCACTCTCCTTGCCAACTCTTTGGCTGACAAACCTTTGGCAAATTTATCCGCCGACACAATGTATTGAAGGCGGTCGGTTTCGTTTTTGATGACATCGCGCCTGCCCGTTATCACAACGCCATCTATAACAACAGTTTCCGGCGCAAGACGGACGCTGCCCAAATCGTTGCCGTCCGTCAATTGAAAAAGTGTTTTGTAGCCGATGAACGAAATTTTCACGACCACTTCGCCGCCTGAATATGGAATTGCAAAATGTCCGCTTTCGTTGCTGATGCCGCCCGCAATCAGCGTCGAATCGCTCGCCGTAATCAATGCAACATTGGCGTACGCTATCGGCAGGTTGTTTTCGTCAATGATTAATCCCGTAAGTTTGCAACTCGATTTTTGGATGCACTCCACATATATTTCGTTGTCGTCGTTGACGGTCATCCTTATCGGATAAAATGCAATCATTTGCCGAATTGCGTCCGGCACAGATTTGCGGTTGATTGTGGTCATTTGCCCCAGAGAGTAAGGTCTGAAGCTGATATGTGCCGCAGAGAACCATGGGGATATTGGATTCGTCATATATCTGCCTGAGAACATCTATCTTGCTGACATTGCCCCGATGCAGATACTCACATT
>JAFXMJ010000189.1 GCA_017530465.1 Bacteroidales bacterium | reverse complement strand
TATTTGTTGGAAAGATATTCGCGATATGTGGTTTTTTCAGAATTTTTTCCGTAAAATTTTGCCACTGGAATATCGTCCTCATTTTTGATGTAAGGCGGATTGCTCGACATCCAAAGCAACTCTTTTACTGGAAGTTGCGACAATGTTTTTGCAATCCTTTTGTGATGCACCGCGAGTTCGTCTATAACGCCCTGCGCGTCGCTGTGGATGCCGGTATTGATCTCCACTTGATTTTCGCAAAAATCGCGGACAATATGGCTGTCGTCAGCATCAAAAGGATGGTCGGTATGGCTCAGCCGTCCGTCTTCCGTAACGCGCAAAGTTTCCCTCTCCAGACCAAAATTGCCCGTCAATAATAATTTTGCAATATGTTGATTTTCAACGTGAAACATTTTCTTTTAAAAACGTAAATTAGTATATATTCGCCGTCTTGCGACGGCTTTTTTTTCTATCCAAAAATTAAAAGAATTACAAAGAATTTTAAGAATATTTTTTAGAATAAAAAATCTTTTATTTTTTTTCCATTCTTTTAATTTTTGGAACCCATAAGAACGACGCAAGGCGTTCTCGAAAATTACCGTTCCAAGATGTAATCGCCGTCGGTGAATAATTCTTCTTCGGAGTTGGATTTTAGAATAAAAATCTGCGCTCCCATTCCGCCGGAGATGCTTTTGGGTGGTATGTTTTCCATCAAAAGCCGGTCTCCAAAATGCCCTCGGATTTCGTCTGGCGAGTGTCGATAATTGACATTTGCCCCGCGTCCGTAGTGCGTGACGTAGCGGCGAAATTTGTAATCGTGGAAACTTCTATTTTCGTCAAAGACCAAACTCTCCGCCCAAATCTGATACACATCCACGTCGTAAGCGTAGTTCATCTTGTCGGGGATATAGCCGCCCGGCGCACGCATATTCGCTTCGAGTCCGATGATGTCGCCCTTGTTGCCAAGTCCCTGTTTATCAGCGTCGAGGCGGAAAAATTCAAAGTGGAAAAATCTTTGCCTAACGCCAAACGCTTGGACGGTTTTTGTGCCGATTTCCAGCAAATCCGATTCCTGCATATTGCGGGTGTAACTGATATTTTCGCCGTCGCCGTTGAGCATTGCAAGTGGCGTTATTTTCATTACCTGCCCCGTACAAAATAGGATTTCGCCGCGCGAATTTGTGATGCCGTCGAAGGTTTCCACGTGTCCCGGCACAAATTCTTCGATGATGTTGACGGAATTTTGAGTGTCAATTTTACTTAGCACATCGTCAAGTGCGGCTGCATCTTCAATTTTGTAAGTGTTGCTTGCGCCAACGCCGTTGTCAGGCTTTATAATCAACGGAAAACCAACCATTTTGGCGAATTTTCGCGCCTTGTTTTCGTTGTCGATGAGCATCCAACGCGCCGTCGGGACGCCAGCCTTTGCGTAGATGGCTTTCATCTGGGATTTCAATTTCACTTTCCACAAATCGGCGGGTCGCAGCCCTGATTTTACGTTGAAATCCTCCCTCAGCCGCGCCTCCGTGGCGAGCCAATATTCGTTTTGCGATTCGATGTGGTCTATCTTGCCGTATTTGAACGTGAAGAATGCCGCCGCCCGCATCACTTGGTCGTAATCTTCGAGCGAATTTACGTAGTAATACTCTGTCAACGAGGATTTTACGTTGTCATTTAGATTGTCATACGGACAGTCGCCAATGCCGAGTACATTGCAACCAAGGTGCAGCAATCTGTTGCAAAAATTATAAAAATGCAACGGAAAATTCGGAGAAATGAATATTACGTTCATAATTGGTATTCAGTATGTTAGTAATTAATTCTCCCACAAAAACCACATCCAAGTCGGCACTTCGTGTTGCCAACTTGCCTCGTTGTGGTTGCCGCCTTCGTTTCTGAAAAGGTAGGTCTTCGCGCCCTTCTGTTGCACAAGCCATTCCACTTCGCGGATGCGGTTTTCGATGCCGGGGTTGTGCTGTTGCTCTACGCTTCCCCACGAGAAGAAAATCCTTGTATCGAGGTTCAATACGCCGGTATTGATTTCGTGCCTGAAAGCGTCCATCGCGGGTGCAATTGCTGGCGAAATCACCGCCGCTTTTGAGAAAATATGGTTGAAATGTATCACGCCGTAGAGCGACATCATTCCGCCCATCGAATAGCCCGCAATCGCCGTAGCCTCGCGGAATGGAACGGTGCGAAAGTGGTTGTCGATGTGAGGTTTGAGCGCGTCCTCAATCCACTTGAAAGTGTCGTAGCCGCGCCCCGGAATGTGTCCGTAGATGCTACTATCGAGTTCGTAGGGGCAATATTCGCAGACGCGGGTCCAGTCGTCCTTGGCGCACTCGATGCCCACCACGATGAGTTTTTTCCAATAGTTGTCGAGAAACTCTTTGAGTCCCAACGACTTGCCGAAAGTTGCGTCGCCGTCATAGAACAGATTGTGTCCGTCAAACATATACAGGACGGCGTACCTTTCGTCTGTATTGTAGTAATTATCAGGCAGATAGAGATGAATCCTCCGATTCGCCCCCGCCGCCTTGAACCAAAAGTCAAATTTTTGTACCATTATTTTATTGTCTGTTATTAATCGAATCGCAAAATTATAATGTAGGCAAGGACGTTGTCAGTATTACGGAGTGAAATATTTCAACTTAAAAAGTGAAATTCCGCAACATTACAAGTGAAATTTTGCACTTAC
>JAFXMJ010000188.1 GCA_017530465.1 Bacteroidales bacterium | reverse complement strand
TGAAGACAAGTCGCGGTACACATTGTTGGAGACCGCGCCCGAAGAATACAAGACTGTAAATGATGACGGAAGTTTTGGAGCGAGCAACTCCAAAGTGGCACAACAGACCGCCACAGCAACCCTCCTGTCGGGTTTTGACGCCAAATGGGGCAACTACGTAATCTCACTCGACGGGCTCGAAGGTGTTACCACCGACAACCTCCAAGGTGCAATCCTCACCACCACCGACGGCGCAAAGTACGGTCTCCAATTCCTCAACAACTTGTGGCTCAAACCCGCCGAATTTACATTCTGCGTCAAGGAGTTTACCGAGCCGCACGGCTGCGCACGTGCATACAAGCACACCGCCGACCTCGAAGGCAAGACCCTCAAAAACATCACCTACATCCTCAAAGACACCGTGGACATCTCGGTTGACTTGGACGTATTTGTGAAGAAACAGACCGCCGCCACCGTAACACCGGGCGACGCAATGCCGGGCGAAAATCCGTCGGTAAAACTCAACTTCGCCGACCTCCCATCCGACGCCAACTACCAATTGGCATCCGTAAAGAAAGGTAGCGGCAAAAAGGCAACAGCCCTCACCGAATCTGACTACACCTACGCCGACAATACTCTTACAATCAAGGGTTTAGTCTATGGCAACGACGTATATACAGTGTCTTTTGTTGATGACAACTACGTAAACGCCGGCGCAACAATCACCTTCGACAATGGCATCATCAACCAACTCACCGGCTCTTACGTAGAACTCTTCTCCCCGAAAGGAATGTGCGGCGACAAGTGGGCGGCATATTGGGTAGAATGTTGCAAGCCATACTCTGCAAACGACGAAGCCGCCGCAGCCACCGCGCAATATATGCAGACGTCAATGCAAGGCACTATCTACGGTGCAGAAGCCGAAGCCGCATACGACATTCAGTCGGGCAAATTCCAATTCAACTGTTACTTCATCAACGGCGTTTCTACCATCAAAATCGACGGCCGCAACATTACGGGTTTTGACAACGATGGCGCACAAGTATTTTCTCACAACTACCATTTTGTGAAGGAAGTTACCGACAACACCTTCGGAATGACATTCTCCGAATACAAGTCGGACGACGACAACGCCGACGAGTTTACGTACTTCTTCTTTGCCGGCGACACCCCCGCTACCACCTACCACATCGAGTTTAGGTACGGCACGTCAGAAGAAGATCTTCTCAACATGCTCTCCGGCAAATACGCCTATTGGCTCGCCGCCGGTATGATAGAGAACAACCCCGACGACGACGTAAAAGCCTGCATCAAACTATTCTGCGACGAGAACCTCGGCGGAAAAGAAGAGTAGTTTTCCTTCATAATTTTAATTACAATCAGGAAAGGACATCCCAATTACGGGGTGTCCTTTTTTTTGTATATCACAAAAAATATTTTTATCTTTCGGCGGAATTATTAATCAACAAACAGACTGCCTTATGGCGATACCACAAAAGATACAAAAACTCACCGAATTAGCGTTGAAAGACAAGGTCTTGACGCAGGTGGAGCGGCAGACCATCGTCAACGCCGCATTGGAGATGGGCGTCCCTCAACAGGAAATCGACGCCTACCTGAACCACGCCACAGATGAGCGCATCAGGTCGATATATTCCAAAGAAGAAATGACGCACTGCCCATTTTGCGGCGCGCTGACACCGTTGATTTCAGACCAGTGCCTGCACTGTTTCAGGGACTTGCGCGAAGTCATCAAGACCGCCACCCCGCCGCCATACATCAGCGGTGCCGAGGCTGACATCATCAACCGAGAAAACGAAATCACTGCTTACCAACAGCACAATTCCAAGACCTGCCCAAACTGCCGCGCACCGTTCCCGCTCATTAGCAACGTGTGCGGATACTGCGGACACATACTCCAAGAGCAGACCGACTCTGACCTCAACGTCAAAAAACTAATCTCCAATATAGAACAGAGCATTAAGCGGTTGAAGGACGCCTTCAACGTGTCAGCCAAAGACGTGCTGATGTTCAGGCTGCCGGTGCTACTTTTTTTCCTTGGAGCTTTGTTTTTGGTGCTGTCAATTTCTTTCGGGGCACTACTTCTGTGCTTGCTATCGTTCCCGTGCATGATAATTGCGTTTTTTATTCTCTTCAATATGGGCAAGACAGCATCGCCTGTCATGAAGGCTGACAATGCATACTACGACGCCCTTTACGCTCAGGAAATGTACTCGCGCACACTTGAAACGCTTTACGGCGACAATCCCGAGGCGCGGAAAACTCTCCAAGACTTTGAAGCAGAGATTGAAGTAATCAACCTTAAGCGCAAGAAAAACCGCAACATGATTACATATATGTTTATTGGGTTGATAGTAATCGCCTTCATCCTGCCATACACCCACAAAAGCGCAGTGACCAAATATCAGGAAAACGAGGAACAATACAAGCAGACCTATGAAATCTCAATGGCTGCACGCAAAAACATAGCCCCATTCCAAACTCTCCAAGTACACGACAGGTATTCAAATTACATCAAAAACGACAACGACGCCGTACTGAGCATCGCCGTACAATACGAGGAAGATTTAATAGACGACCATCTCCTGAACGGCAAACCGTGGTACAGGCTACAAGTAAGCGGCGTAAAACTTGAATCAACGGGGCAACAACTTCCAAACGCCGACACAGCCATACTCAACGTATTCCTCTGGGACAAGGATAAAAAACCGGTCGGCAGGAAATTCTACCCGATAAAAATTATGGCGATTGAAAAATCACAAGACAACGCCGAAGATATCGACAATGGAATGTACGACGCATCGGAGTGGGAGCAGGAAGACAATTTCTATTCAATCTTGAAAAAAGGCAAGGGCAATTGTTACGCCGACTTCATAGCCAAGGACTCCACATTTGACATCCGCGAACTCCAAAGCGTCATCGACAGTGTCAGCACATTCACAATCTACTAAACGACAGGCTATTATGGACAAGAACAAAGAATACTTCCAAAACAAGAGCATAGAACTGGAAAACTTGCTCAAAGAATACAAAAACCAATACCCGAAAAACGTCGGAGCATTGGTGAGAAACTTTTTTCCAATTTTCATCATAATATTGTCCGTGATTGCGCCGCTATTGACATTATTTGCCGTAGTGACGTTCAGCTTAGGACTTATAATGCTGATTATCATAGTTGCGCCGATATTGCTAATCTTTGGCGTGATGCTTTTAATGAAAAACAAGAAGGAAAAGAAGGCTGACCCGACAATCCTGCCAAGAATCAACGCACTGAAGCAGCAGATTGAGCCATACACCGAATATCCCGACGTGAAAAACTACCTCGACAAATTCGAACAACAAATCACGGAGACCGACAAAGCCAAAAAGAATTATCGAAAGACTTTCAGGTGGATGCTCATCGTTTTTTTCGCAATCTTCCTATTGTTGTCGATTGGAATACCGATGATATACATACAACACGACACAGACGGCAGCATCACCAACGAATCCACGGCCGGACTAATAGAAGTGCTGGGCATCGACGCAGAAAAACCGCTCCTAAGCCTGACACCATTGAACAAACAGGTTTATGAAGGTTGCAGCATTGAGAACGACAGTGTTCATTTTTATATTGACGAAAACGTCAACATGAAAATGAAATTCGACAAAATCGAATTTAACAACGCCGCCGAAAAAGACATCTTCCGCCTCATCATCACCGACAAGGACGGCGTGCCTGTGGCTGGCTGTGGCAAGTTTGTGTTCAAGACGATGATTGGACAGGCGGCATTAGTAAAATCGGAGGGTTTCTGTCATAAAAACCAATTCAAAGCACTCGAAACCTGCCGTTATCTCCGCGACCACGAGAAAGAACTTAGGTTCATCATTGAAAAAATAAATTAAAACGAAAAAATCATGCAAAAGAAATTTCTACGACCACGCAACATCATACTGATTGTATTGATGATTTGCTGTCTTGGCGGATGCGGCATAGTATCCTCCATGAAAAACAAGGCAGAATCCAGCTATATGCAGCGTGTGGATTCACTGCAAATGCTCACAACCACGGCGCAGATTTTGGATGCGGTGAAAAATCCACAGCCAAAATTGTACGTGATTAACGGTTACCAATTCCCAAAGTACGAACTTGTTGGCGACCCAAACCATATACTCGCCGATGGATACCTTTACATCTCGGTGTCAGTGAGCGAAAAAGGCAATGACGGAAAATATCACGACAACCCCAACCTCGGCGATACAAAATACGGCAGGCTGTTTTTTGATGAACAGACCGAACTCCTCGACTTCAACAAAGCAACAGTATCAACCGCCGGAGCCGCAACCAAACGTTCACGAAGCGGCTACGAATATAACTACGGATTGATAGCTCCAGATGCAAAACTGTCGTTTGTGGCTGAAATTGGCGGCAATTCGGCAAAAGTGTCAGGCTTCGACGGCAACAAAGACATCGTGGAAGGCACAAAAGAAAGCCTGGCGTCCAAAACCAAAGATTCAACACTCTTCCTGTTGTACAATATCATTCTGGGCATTGCATTTGGTTTGATGGGGCTTTTTGTATTCGCCGACTATCTAACTATCAAGGAAAAAGAACAAAAACGTCTCGAACGCCAGCGCAGCAAAGCCGGCAACAAGAAACAATAAATTATTGTAATTGAAAACAAATCTAACCCCGGATGCGGCATCGCCGTTGCAGTGATAATTCTATTGGCGGCTGCGGGATTGTTTTGGTTTGGTAACCACTTGAAAAACACCGCACAAGTCATCACCGACGAGGAGATGGAATTACAAAACCGCCTCGACGCACTTCCCGTGCTAACATCCGACAGCGAAATCGCCGCCGCTCTAAATGGCACGCCCCAAAACTACCTCGTCAAAAACTATGTCTTCAAAAATCCGCAGTTAGTGAAAGACAATGTTTTCGATGTGCTCAACGGTCAATATCTCTGCATCAGCATCACGCAAGAGACGCTCACTCTATTTCGCAAATCAATGCGCAAAGCCGGAGAATCGCCGTATTACCATCAATGGGTAGAAAAAATTTACGCTCAACGACGGAACGCCAATAAAGCCTTGTGATTGTATTTTCATACATAAAAACCGCCAAACGGATTATGGAATCGGAAATCAATGCCGACAAGGTGGAGCGTTTTGAAATGTCGCGCTATTACCCCGACCGCTCGGTAAACATCTCAAACCCCGAACAGGCTATGATGGATTTCATCAAGCAATTTAAAGACGACACACAAAAATTGGCGGAAGAGTTTGGAGACAAGGAGATTACATTTGGCACTCGTTATAATTTCACCTACATGGACAAAGACGAAGAAGCCACATTTGCGGTGCGTTTAGGCAATGGCGAGGCAGATTTCAACGTCTTCCCCGGAAAAAATGTCATAATTGTAGGCGGCGACAAAATCTCGGTAAGCAGCCAACAAACCTTGGGCGCAACAGTTTTGAAAATTCTTTCGTATGTGCTTATGACGGTTGCAGTGATTATCGCCCTGTGCGCCATTGGATGGATTATAATAAGCAATAAGACAACTCGTCCGTAGAGCAAAAACTATCTCGGCACAATAATTGCAAGAATAAACAAAAAAAACTGATTGCAAAAATGATAGAACAAAATACAATAAAATTAACACAAAGTAAAGTAAACTTTACGGGGGGGGTAAAAAATGACCTCTCGGTTGTTTC
>JAFXMJ010000187.1 GCA_017530465.1 Bacteroidales bacterium | reverse complement strand
AGGAGGATACGCCAAAAAAAGAGTAAGCAGCACCGCCACCATCAACGGCAGCAGCACCACCCCTATCAAAATGCGCTTGGCATACTTCTTTTTATCTTTTTTTGTCTCCAACGAGGGTCTATGAAATTTTTTTTCAAAACAAAGTACAAAGAAACACAATTTTTACGTTATAATTGCAGAAAAAAGTGAAAAAAATGTTTGGCGGTATCAAAAATTATTGCTAATATTGTGCGAATTTTGTATATGGCAATTTTTTAACCGGCACAAAGTCAACACGTTTAATAAAGAAAACTATAATAATAACAAATTAACAAAACCAAAGCGATTATGAAAAAAGTATTTGGACTTCTGATTGTGTTGTTTGCATTCAGCCTTACTTGCGCAGCACAGATTGAAGAAGAGGAGGCTCAGCTGTTTGGATACACCCGCAGCATGTCTGAGAGCAAGATGCTCAATGTAGGCAAAATTGGCAAGGACGTCATCACCAAAGAGATTGTAATTGAGAACGCCAAGCCCAACAGCATGAAGATTATCGGCTTCATCCTTCCCACCGGCATCTCGGCAATGTCGATGCAGAAGAACATTGAGGATTTCGGCAGGGGCCGCGTGAAGATTACCATCGATCCCGCTATTGCCGACAGCATCAGCGACGAGGTAATCATCATCAACGTCGTTTACCTCGACCGCAAGGGCAAGGAAGTAGAGCTCGCACAGCTGCCCTACAAGCTCGTAGCTGAGTAGTCGTTGGAGTGCAGGCTTCCAGCCTGCCAAATGACTTGGAACGCAGGCTACTTGCCTGCCAAACGCACCTAATAAATAACTCCAAAAAGAAGTAAGTCATGGACAACTTTGGTACATGGTGGGAAAGTCTGAGCGGCATCTACCGTTTTTTCTGGACCACAAGCGTCATATCATCGGTGGTATTCATCGTAATGGTGATACTCAGCATCCTTGGCGGCGACAGCGATGCAGATGCTGATGCAGATTTTGACGCCGACGGCGACGCAGGAGGCGATGCCGACATGGGCGGCGGAATGATGTCGTATATACTGAGTTTCAAGACGTTGATGGCATTTTTGCTTGGAGCGTCGTGGACTGGTCTTTCCGCACTGTATCAAGGATGGTCGATATTTGCCATCGCGCTCGTCAGTGTACTATCAGGCATACTGATGATGGCGCTGATGGCTTTTTTGTTGTCAATGTTCGTAAAACTCCAGCACGACTCCACACTCGAAATGTCCAATACAATAGGCGCATCGGGCGTGGCATACGTAACAATCCCTGCAAGCGGCGGCACGGGCGGACAAGTGGAAATCCTCGTCAACAATTCGTACAAGACCTTCGAGGCTATCACCGACGAAGCCACGCCAATAGCCACAGAAGAACCGATTGTTGTAGCTGACCTCCTTGAAGGCAACGTGTTGCTTGTAAGGAGAGCCAAGGCTATCGACGGCGCAGAACAGGAGCAACAATTGTCATGGGAATAATCACCCATAATAATAACCATCATCAAAAATCATAATCTAAACCTATTAAGAATATGGAAACATTATTCGTATTTATCATCATCGCGGTAGTAATTACTGTAGTGATAATCTCTTGGTTTGTAAAGAGATACAAAAGATGCCCCTCCGACAAGATACTCGTTGTATTTGGCAAGGTGGGCAAGAATCAGACCGGCGACCGCACAGCCAAATGTATCCACGGCGGCGCGGCATTCGTATGGCCTATCATTCAGGACTTCGACTACCTCGACCTCACCCCCATTCCAATCACGGTCGATCTTAAGAACGCGCTCTCTAAACAGAACATCCGCGTCAACGTACCCTGCCGCTTCATGGTCGGCATCAGCACCGAGCCGGGCGTAATGACAAACGCAGCAGAGCGTCTCCTCGGCCTCAACCTCAAGACCATCCACGACCTCGCTTCCGACATCATCATCGGTCAGCTCCGCGTCGTAATTGCAACGATGCAGATTGAGGAAATCAACAGCGACCGCGAAAAATTCCTCGTGAACGTTTCGGGCGCGGTTGAGCACGAATTGAAGAAGATTGGTCTTAAACTCATCAACGTAAACGTAACCGACATCACCGACGAAAACGGCTACATCGACGCACTCGGCAAGGAAGCAACCGCCGGCGCGAAGAACGACGCACTCCGCATGGTGGCAGAGAAGGAGAAGGAAGGCGCAATCGGTCAGGCAAACGCCCGCAAGGAACAGCGCATCCAAGTAGCCGCCGCCAATTCCGAGGCTCAGATTGGTGAAGCCGACGCACAGATGAAACAGCGTATCCAAGTTGCAAAAGCCGACTCCGAGGCTCAAATCGGTGAGGCTGACGCTAAGATGCGCAAGCGTATCCAAGTCGCCAAAGCCGACTCCGAGGCTGTCGAGGGCGAAAACAATGCAAAAATCACAGTCGCCAACTCCAACGCCGACCGCCGTAAGGCTGAGGCAGAGGCAGAGAGGATAGCGATGTCGGCGGAGAAAATCAACGAAGCCGAGACACTCCGCGCATCCTACGAAGCACAGAAAAACGCCGAGCTTGCCCGTGCCGAGAAGAAAAAGGCAACACAGGCTGCCGACGTCATCGTCCCCGCAGAAATCGACAAACGCCGCATCGAAATCGAGGCTGAAGCCGAGGCAGAGCGCATCCGCCGCATCGCCAAAGGTAACGCCGACTCCATCTACTACGAGATGGAGGCCAAGGCAAAAGGTATGATGGAGATGTTGCAGAAACAGGCAGAAGGTTTCAACTCACTCGTCCGTTCAGCCGGCAACAACCCCAACGACGCCGTGAAGATGATGATTGCCGACAAAATCACCGAAATCGTCAAGATGCAGACCGAAGCCGTACAGAACCTCAAGATCGACAAGGTAACAGTCTGGGATTCGATGAGCGGCGGCAAATCGAGCACTGCAAACTTCCTCTCAGGAATGTTGGGAAGCCTTCCCCCGCTCAACGACATCTTCAAGAGCGCAGGTCTCGAACTCCCCGACTACCTCAAGGGCAAAAAGACCGACGAGCCCGCACCCAAAGCCGAGGATACCACCGAGGCAACAGTAGTAAACGAAGAAGAAGCCCCAAAAGCAGAATAATCCCACATCACACTTTATAAATATAAGAAGGCTGTTAGGTAAAGTTTGATTTACCTACCAGCCTTTTTTTGCAAAAAATAACTATCAAAAGCGATTTTTTTATACAAAATGCAAAATTTTGCACGATTTTAGCAACAATCATAAAAAATAATTTTTATATTTGTGTTTTGAAAAACAACAATTATACAAAGGAAAACCAAAAATCTAATATCATATGAGCAAGACGACCACGATACAAGGCAAAATACTGCACAGGATCATTCCAGCTGTGGCGATTATAATGATACTATTCACAATCACCACAACTTGGAAGCAAAACAACGAGCAGCAAGAAAGTATGGAAAAGCACCAGGAGGAGCTTGCCGAAAGGGTTTCGATGGAAGTAGCCACCAAAATCGAAAACCTCCGCATAGAACTCCAATGGAGCGCAAGTCAAAAAGCCATACAGAGCATGGACCCCGAACAATACGACGAAGTACTCGCGCAGTTTTTCAACGACAACACCGACGACTTCGCCCTGATGTTTGTGGCGCATCCCGACGGCACATACTACGTCGCCAACAAGGGATTCCAAAAAGCCACGCTCACCGACCGCAAATATTTTGTAGAAGTAATGCGCGACCACAAGGAATTTGCCATGACAAGCCCCGACGTGTCCAAATCCACCGGTGAAATGAAATATACACTCGCCGTGCCAATCAAAAACACATCAGGGGCAGTGATAGGCGTACTTGCCGCCAATATCAAGCTATCTACGCTCTCCGACATCATATCGTCGGTAAAATCCAACGACAAGACCATCCACGTAATGTGCGACGAAAAAGCCAACATCATCGCCTCCAAAGACCCGGCACAAGTGATGAAAGCCAACCTCACCGACGGCACGATAAAAAATTTTGAAGGCATCGAGGACATCGGCACCGCCATCAAAACAAAAAAATCAATCACCAAATACATCAAAGACAAAACATCCGACAACCACTACTACGCCATGAACTACCAGCTGAAAAACACTCCTGGTTGGTATTTGGTATCGGCAGTGAGCGACGAAGAAATCAAAGCAACGATGATGGAAGTAATAATTTCTATGATTATCTTCACAATAGTGGTAGTGGCTATCATATTCTTCATCATCAACATAACCCTTACAAGGCAACTCACCATACCCCTCGGCGAACTCTCAAAATCCATCAAGGGTCTTACCGACGGCTACCTCAACCAATCGTTTAGCCACGAATCAAGCGACGAAATAGGACAGATGACCAAAGATATGCGCAATATGTGCGAAAAACTCACTGAAATCGTCAAGACAATCAAGGTAAGCGCCGACACAATGGCAATGTCGAGCTATATGGTCAAAGAATCGTCCAAACAACTTTCTGACGGCACGTCATCACAAGCGTCGAGCATCGAGGAACTCTCTGCCACGATGGAGGAGATGAGCAGCAACATTGAGCAAAACACCCACAACGCCGAGATTACAAGCAAAGTATCGGAAGAAGCCGCCCAAAAATTTAATGAGGTAGTCGTCAACATCAACAACGTGCTGAAAACCAACCGCGAAATCTCCGAAAAGATTTCCATCATCAACGACGTTGCCTACCAGACCAACATACTCGCGCTCAACGCCGCTGTAGAAGCCGCACGCGCCGGCGAATATGGCAAGGGTTTTGCAGTAGTAGCGAGCGAGGTACGCAAACTCGCCGAAAACTCCAAACGCGCCGCCGATGCCATCGTAGAAGTAACACGTCAAGGCCTCAACAATTCGATGGCTGCCAACGACGTAATGCAGGACACGTTGCCAAGAGTAAAAAACACATCCACACTCGTCAACGAAATAGCAACAGCAAGCGTGGAGCAAAACACCGGCGCAATGCAAATAAACGAAGTAATACAACGCCTCAACAACGTGGTGCAGATCAACGCAGAATCTGCGGCAAGGCTTTCGCAAAACGCGGACGAACTATCCATACAAGCCGACAACCTGCGCAACGCAACCGACTTCTTCAAAGAAAGCTAACAGGTAATCGTATATTTTCTAATAATAGTTTGTGTAAATAGAGCAAAAAAGCCGGCAATACGCTAAGTATTGCCGGCTTTTTAAATTACTAATATATCAAGTTATTTCATAATTTCAGTTACTTCAATACTGTTAGAACGCTGCGTTCTTCGGTGTCCTCGGGAACGGAATCACGTCGCGGATGTTCTGCATACCTGTTACAAACAAAATCAGACGCTCAAATCCGAGTCCGAATCCAGCGTGGGGACAAGAGCCAAACTTGCGAGTCTCCAAGTACCACTCATAGCCGTCCATCTTCATATCGAGTTCCTTCATACGGTCGGTGAGTTTTTCGTAACTCTCCTCGCGCACCGAACCGCCAATGATTTCGCCGATTGTCGGGAAGAGCACGTCAGTACCCTGCACGGTCTTGCCGTCCTCGTTTTGCTTCATATAGAACGACTTGATTTCCTTCGGATAGTCAATCATGATGACAGGCTTCTTGAAATGTTCCTCCACCAAGTAACGCTCATGCTCCGAGGCGAGGTCGCAGCCCCACGATACCGGGAACTCAAACTTCTTGCCCTTGGCGATGGCATCTTCCAATATCTTGATGCCCTCGGTGTATGGCAGACGCACAAATTCTTCCTTCAAAACGCCTTCCAAACGAGCAATCAAATTCTTGTCAATCATCTTGTTGAGGAATTCGAGGTCGTCCTTGCAGTGGTCGAGAGCCCACTTCACACAATATTTGATAAACTCTTCTTCCAAGTCCATCAAATCCTTCAAATCGTAGAACGCCATCTCCGGCTCTATCATCCAAAACTCAGCCAAGTGGCGTGGCGTATTGGAATTTTCGGCGCGGAATGTGGGGCCAAAAGTATAAATCGCGCCCAACGCCGTGGCAGCAAGTTCGCCTTCCAACTGTCCCGAAACGGTGAGTGAAGTCTGTGCGCCAAAGAAATCCTGCGAATAATCTACATTGCCGTCCTTAGTCTTCGGCGGGTTCTTCATGTCGAGGGTAGTTACTTGGAACATCTGACCTGCGCCTTCGCAGTCGCTTGCCGTGATGAGCGGCGAGTTCCAATATACGAAACCGTGCTCGTGGAAGAATTTGTGGATGGCAATAGCCATATTATGACGGATTCTGAACACCGCGCCAAATGTGTTGGTGCGCATGCGTATGTTGGCGT
>JAFXMJ010000186.1 GCA_017530465.1 Bacteroidales bacterium | reverse complement strand
ATCCCCAACGATGTGTTCTTGGACAATGATACTCAGCAAATTATGATGATAACGGGTCCCAATATGGCGGGCAAGTCGGCTCTCCTGCGTCAGACCGCGCTCATTATGTTGATGGCTCAGGCGGGCAGTTTTGTACCGGCGGAGAGCGTCAAGGCAGGGTATGTTGACAAGGTGTTCACACGTGTGGGCGCATCAGACAATATTTCGTCGGGTGAATCTACTTTTATGGTGGAAATGAACGAGGCGGCTGGCATCCTCAACAATATGACTCCGCGCAGCCTTGTCCTCTTTGACGAACTTGGACGCGGCACGTCCACTTACGACGGCATTTCCATTGCTCAGGCTATTGTGGAGTACATACACGAATTTCCGCAGGCAAAGGCAAAGACGCTTTTTGCAACGCACTACCACGAACTCAACGATATGGAGGCCAACTTCCCGCGCATCAAGAATTTCAACGTTTCGGTCAAGGAAATCGACGGCAAGGTAATCTTTATGCGCAAACTCGTTCCCGGTGGCAGCGAACACAGTTTTGGCATCCACGTCGCCAAACTCGCCGGTATGCCGCCCGTAGTAGTGGAACGCGCCAACGAAATTATGAAGGAACTCGAATCGGGTTCGCGTGGCAACGTATCAGCAGCCCCTGTCAAGGCAGAGACCGCACCGCCCGTCAAGACCGCCAAGCCCACCAAAAAATCCAACGTCGATGGCATCCAATTGAGTTTCTTCAACCTCGAAGATCCCGTCCTGATGCAAATCCGCGACGAAATCAAGCGCATCGACATCAATACTTTGACACCGATTGAGGCTCTCAATAAGTTGAACGAAATCAAGAAGATTTGTGGGGTGAAGTAAGAATTATTTTTTTATTGATTTTTTAACGGTATAATAATTGAAAATAACAATAAAAAGATATATCTTTGCGGCAAAGATAAAACAACCGATTAATACAACGCATTAATTATATAAATGAATTTGAGAGGCTTATCATCGATTCCAGGTCTGTTGCTAATCATCATAATGATGGCAACCGTTTTTTCGTGTTCGTCAGAAGTCAATGCGCCTCATATCAGTAGCAACGATTCGTTGATGCTTGCCGGATTGCGCGAGCAGTCGATGGAGTGCGAGAATATTGATGAAGCCGTCGGTTATGCAAAGAAGGAACTTGAACTTGCCAAGTCATTGCACAGCGGTGTCAACGAGGTGAATGTGTTGTTGTATATGTTCAGTCTTTATTATGACCACGGAAAGAATGAGGAGGCTTTGTCGTGCGCAACCCAGGCAAGTCAGATAGCCGATTCCATCAACGACAAACCTCTTTTGGCAAAGAGCTATTGGTTTCTTGGCGTGGTGCTAAGCCGTTTCAAAAACAATCCTATCGCTGCCAAAAATTTTGCACAGGCGTTTTCATTGTATTTAGAGATGAATGATATGCCCAATGTGGTAAATGCGTGGCGCGACCTCATTCCGGCGTATCTCAATGCCAATCTTTTCGACTCGGCAAGGTCGGTGTGCGATAGGTGTTTGGAAATGGACAGTATTATGCACAACGATAGGGGCGTCGTGGAATCGACAGCGTTGTATGGTACTTATAATCTCGCCAAGTTCAGGAGCAATGCCGTTGACCCCGACTACATACAGCTTGACTCTGCTCACACTATGCTGCGTAAGGCAGAGATTATGAACCGCCGGATCAACGACCCTAAGACTCGCAAAATCCTTTATATGGGTCTTACGGAGACCTTTTACAACCTTTCCTTCAAGGAAACAGACCCAAAACGCAGACGCGAACTCGCCGACAGCGGCAGGATATATCTTCCGGAGGCGTGTATCATTGCCAACAATACCGGTGTCGCCGAAGTGATTCACCGTATTAATATTATAGGTGTGAAAATCCATTATCTTGCCGGCGATATGAAAGCCACCAAGCGTTTCGTGGATTCGCTCGTTGTGGTTGCAAACAAAAAAAATACCTACATCGACAGGGAGACCGCCTGCCGCGCACAGTCGTTGTATTCCGCTTATCGCAATGATTTCGACAGCGCGTTTGCATACAGGGTGCTCGCCGAAAAAAACCGTGAAGTAATCAATTACAGCGACAATTCGTTCCTGCTCTCTGTGCAGCTCGCCAAGTCGCAGACGGACGAAGAGAGAAACAGTGCAAAAAGCCGTGAGGGCGAACTTATGGACGAGACCAAACGCCAGAAAAGCATCATTATGTACACGGTGTTGGGTGTCACCTTGCTGCTTGGCGCGGGTATTATGCTCTTTCGTAGTTTCAGGAAGACCAAGCAGCTCAACGAAAAAATCAACGCCATCAATGAGGAGATGCGTGTGCAGAGCGAGGAAATTCGCGTCAAAAACGACGAAATTATGGACGGTATCAGTTATGCAAGCATAATACAATTTGCCGCAATGCCATCTGTTGCCGAGATGAAGCATACGTTTGGCGACTGCCTCGTGTATCTATCGGCGCGTAATGTGGTGTCGGGCGATTTTTATTGGGCGTCTGAGGATGTGTCGGGACGTTACAAGCTGCTTGCAGTGGGCGACTGTACGGGACACGGTGTGCCGGGCGCGTTGCTTAGTATGCTGGGTATGTCGATATTGGACTACACCACACGACATTTTGGCGTGGGCGAAATCTCCGCCGGCATAGTCCTCGACAAGATGCGCAACAATTTCAAGCGCACCCTCAATCAGACTTCTTTCTCCACCGACAAGACCGTGGACAGCATAGACATCGTTCTCTTGGTGTTCGACACGCAGGACAAGACCTTGCATTATGCGGCGGCGTTCAGGCCGTTGTTGATATTCAGGTTTGGAGAGATGATGCGTATGAAGGCGGATTCGATGCCCATTGGCATTTACCCGAGGGAAAAACCCCATTTCACCGACAATGTAATGAAACTCTGCAAGGGCGACATCGTATATCTCTATTCCGACGGTATGACCGACCAGGACGGCTACGAGGACGCCGCCGCGCAATATCCGAGAGCGTATTCTTCCAAGCAGTTTTTCAAGTTGTTGAAAAACAACTTCCAGCGTCCTTTTAGCGAGCAGGAAGTCATTATCCGCGAATCTCGTGAAGAATGGCGTCGTCCCAAATCCGACAAGCAAATGGAGTGTGAATTGACCGACGACGCTACAATCATCGGCGTGGCGGTCAACAATTTCATCAAATTCGACGACCTTTAATGGTATTCGCCGATTATGGCAATCAGGCTCATAATCGTCTGCCAATCAAGCACAAGGAACACAGCCACGGTAATCCACGCCAAGATGCCGGGGATGCGTTCCTTTTGGTTGAAACCGAGGTCGAGCGCAGTGCCGGACGATTTTTTGCGTCCAAATTTCTTGTGTATCAATTGGTCAAACGTATATTTCTTTTCGCCAAACATTCCTTCGCTGATAACATTGAAGCTCCACAACTCGTCCAACGCCAAATGACAGAAATAGCCGGTGCTTACGGCAAATGCTATCACAAACTGTTCGCGGAGCGACAGCCTCGTCGTGGACGCCACAAAGAGGCTTATCAGGAATACCGCAATCCACACCGGCGTAGAATGAAATATGCCACGGTGCGTGGTGTTTTTCCTGAATAGTTCGCGCAAATACTTGATGACGAAAAACCACGAGGCGGCGGGCACGAAGATTTTGAGCGGCAGGTTTGCGCCCGCCATGTGCATCCAATATAGCGTGATCGCCGCCATAAAATACGCATAGACCGTAAAGATGATTTTTAGTGGCAGCCCCGAATCCGAATCCATATCCGGCAAAAACGAGCCTATCACCGTTGCAAAAAATACTATCACAGCCATATAAGCATTTGGAATCAAGTTCCAATTGTAACTAACTATCGCCACGGCGAACCCTGTCGCCGCGCCGACCGAAACGTGTGTCTTGAAATCTGCCATTGTTTATTATTAATGTTGTAAAAAGCGGCGCAATTTACAAAAAGTTTTCTTAACAAAAAAAATATTTACGATAACTTAACCACAACCCAAAAACCTTTTCACCGCTTGTTTCGTATAATCAGACAAATCAACGAATCATAAACGAAAAAAAGACTTTTATGAGAAAAATTACAAACTACCTTCTGGCAACCACCCTTTCATTGGGTTGCGCTATGAGCTGGACTTCTTGCAAGGACGACGACAAGGAGGCAAATCCGCAAGACAACAATCAGACCGAGGTCGATCCTACCGACCCCTACCAAAAATCATCAGAAAAGGCTATGGCTCTCTATGGACTCGCAAGCCAGATTTCTGGTATCGACTCCCTCCCCAACGACTGGGAAACTGCTGTCCTGCCGTCCATCTACGGCGAAGTACTCGACAATGCAAACCCGATGGTGCAGACTGTTGCTGCCGAAAACCTCGCAGAAGCCGTATTGCGCTGGAACTCCCTTACTGACCATCAACTCGCTGCCGACGGCACCTCTGATTCGTGGAGCTTTGCAGACCTTGGCTCGCTCACATTCACGGCTGGCGACCAGACCAGTGTCATCGCTACCATCGACGTCAATATCCAGCAGTTTAAGCTCACACAGATTCGCTTCGTCAGCCCAGAAAACTTGGGCGAAAATGCGCAGTTGCCCACGCCTTACTACCAGTTGGGCGATGTAGTGCAGGACAAGGACCAATGCTATTGGATATGTGTTCGTCCTGCCTACCCGTTAAAATCCAAGAAACATTCACACTGGATTAGTATGCATTTGACGGGCGACAACATCAAGCATTACCCTCAAGACGGCGAAAAGGGCGAGGAATTTGTTCCCACATCCCTTGGCAAAGACCCGGAAATGATGGTCTATTTTGCAGAGTTGATGCAGGCTTTGGCAAATCCTGATAATATCATCTCCAATTGGAGCAATTCCAACGCGGGCAAGGGCGACGGTTTTGCAGGGTTGGGCACCGAGGCTTTCACCACTTCGTATGTAAGACAGCTTGCGATCAAATGGAATGAAGAAAGAATATGGAATATCATCACCCCGTCCAAACAGGCTGATGACGTCGCTTATTGGAAGGAATACTTCTCTGGCAATGAACTCAATATGTACTACTACGGCTATTCATCGCCATTCTCCTTCTCCGATATGTCGTTGTACTATCTCAAAGTAACCGCCAACAATGCTGGCACATTGTCAATGGATGCCAAATCTACTATTTCGTGGTCCAAGAAAGGCAACACCTTCAATATCAAGGACTACTTCGCCAAAGGTATAAAGGGTGAGAATTGCACACAAGGACTCGAAAAGGCCATCGTTGTTCGCTACCGCACATACGAAGGCGACCTTACCAAACCACTCTCATGGGCAGACAGGGATGTATTCCTCTCAAGCCAAAAGGTTGTTAACAACAACATAACCACCGACGTATCTACAAAACCCGGAGTAGGATACCTCATGGGCGAGGACGGCAACTTCTATCGTACAAAGAGCATTGCCGAGTCGAAAAATGTAAGACCCGTAGCACTCGTTCTCTACGTGCCGGAATTTGATGCCGATGAAAATGACAAGTGCTTGGCAGTGTCGCTCAAACCCGTTGGCAAGGCTAAATTTGCAGACATTCGTGATAAAAATTTTTATTATTACGATGATTGCAAATGGAAAGAGTTTGTATTTGATTGGGATAAGGCATACGATAATACAAAAAGTATGGACGTCTATGAAGATATGTTGACAGAATTAGATTTGGTTTCTAACCACACGCATCCTGCCGCACAGCTTGTATCTAATTATGCTGTATTCGGTACGGAAGATTTTGACCACAGTAAGTTCAATGACTGCTCCCAATGGTATATGCCGTCGCTGCCAGACTACTTGAAAATCACTCTCTGCACGGGATTGAAATTCGATAAGGACGGTCAGGCGGACGGAAGTGGTACCAACGTAACCACAGCATGTAAAAAAATGGAGGCGCTCATCAAGGCTGCCGGCCTTTCTCCAAATGACGTGTTCCCGAGAACAGCAATGTTCCTTACTACCACGTATGATTTCTATAATGGTGGTGACGTGTTCAAGTACAACATAACGAATGGCGGACGTGTACTATATGAAACTTCAAATGAGTACGACAAGGAAGCTTACGTTCAGGCATTCCTGAGTTTCTCCAATAAGAATTAATCTACCATTACATATTACATAAATTAATTGCCGGAAAGCCGTTGATAAAAATGGTTTGCCGGCAATTATTTTTTTGTTGTCAACCATTTGTTGTACCCCCACCACGCCAGCATAGCAAACAATGTACCTACCACTGCGCCTACAAGTACGTCGCCTACATAATGCCGTCCAAGGTAAATCCTTGAATATGCCACCATTACGGCGATTACATAAATAGTCGCGGTGAAATATTTGTTGCGGAAAAAACGGCTCGTCATATACGCCAATCCAAAAAACACTGCCGAGTGCGCCGAGAAAAATCCGTACTTGCCGCCACGGTCGTCATTGACGATGTGTACGAGGTCTTTGATTTCCTCGTCCCAACACGGACGAAACCTCTGCACGGTGTGTTTGCAAAGGTTGCAGAGTTGGTCGGCGCATACTATCATCACCACCACGGCAAGCAAAAACCATAGTGCTTCCTTGGGTCGGCGTTTGACAAACAGAAACGTTATCAGCAGCGCGCCCATTACAAACCACGTGTATTTCAGCGACACATACCAAAAGAACGTGTCAAACCCGTCGCTGTACATACTGTTGAGATACAGCGTAATGTCTTGGTCTAATGATTCCATCTTGATTGTCTATAAAATTCGCTGCAAACTATCGCCGTCGCGGTGGCAACATTGAGTGACTCTGGAGCTTCGGCGGCTGACGCTCCGCACGGTATCAATATCCGCCGCGTGATTTGTGCGGTGGTTTCGGGCAGGATGCCGTGTCCTTCGTTGCCAAGTACCACTACGCCTTTGTTGGATAATGATGCTGTGTAGATATTGTCGCCGTCCAAGAATGTACCATAGGCTGGCAGACCGATTTTTTGTGCGGCGGCGAGGGTCTTAGGCAGGTCGCAATATTGCACGTCAACCCTGAATGCCGAACCCATCGACGCTTGTATCACCTTGGGGTTGTAGAGATCCACGCAATCGTTGGACGCCAATATCTTGCTGATACCAAACCAATTGGCAATCCTGATTATGGTGCCAAAATTGCCGGGGTCGCGCACGCTGTCCATAGCCAAATATAGCGTATTGGCATCTATGGAGAAAGTTGTTTCGGGTTTCATCTCTACTTCGGCAACCACGTTGCAAGCGGTCTGCATCGCCGAAATCTTATTGATTTCCGCGTCCGACGCCTCTGTAATCCTGACGCCCGGGAATTTGGCGGCATTGTCGGCAATCCACTTATCTGTGGCGAATATCTCGCGCACCTTCAGCGGCGACCGCAATAGCTCCATGACCACCTTGTGACCCTCGGCGACAAAGGTGCGGCTCTCGTTGCGGAATTTTTTTTGCTGCAATGCGTTAATCTGTTTTATCCGATTTTTGCTGAGCATTATTTTTATTTATAATTTTGTGGCGTGATTTTTCACGATGCTAAACTAACAAAAAAATTGGACTTGACCAAAATATACATTAAAATCGCCATTGCGTTTGGACTCTTGGCCTTGTGTGCGGCAGGATGCACGCCGGTAGTCAAGGACGGCAGTCTGCTCGTGAGCAATGCCGTGGTCTGCGACAATTCGCTCATTGACGTCGATGAGCCGTTGTCATACGTGCGCCAATTGCCGTCGTCCACGGTGTTTGGCATGGCGGTGCATGCCCGCATATACAATTCGGTGCCGCAGCAGAAGGCGGATTCCATCAAGGCGGCGCATGTGATAGCCCTCGACAGCATCAATAGGGCGCGCATACGTGAAATCAGGTATCAGAAGGGATATTATCTCGACCACCTCAAGGATCTCCGCCTCAAGATACCTTATTACATCGAGCAGGGCGACCGCAAATATGTCAAGGAGCTTGTGAAGGATTCGTGCAAGAGCTACCGCATGTACCGCCGCTATGTGGCTAAGGATTCTTTTTTCACGCCAAAGGCAAAGATATTTTCCTTCCCGCTATTTTGGCAAAACATCGGCGAAAAGCCATCCGTGTACGACAGCATCCAGACCGTGAAGTCGTTGGAGCAGATAAGACTCTATATGCAGACCAAGGGTTTTTATGAATCGACGGTGACCTACACCAAAAAAGAGCGTCGTCACAAGACTTTTGTCACCTACAATATCAAGGCTGGCACGCCCATTAGAATCGGGACTATTGATTACAAGATAGACGACGACACCATCGCCAAGTACGTGCTGCTCGACACTGCGGCGTCGCTCATCAAGACTGGCGGCGTACTCGACGTGGATGTGCTCCAAAACGAACGCTCACGAATCAGCGACGCGCTCAAGCAGATTGGGTATTACAATTTCCGCAAGGATTACATAGAATATACTGTGGATACGCTCATTGGCAATCATCAGGCGGATATTGTGCTCGAGGTGCTGCCCGTAACGATGGAAAACGGCAAGACCGCCCGCCATCGTCGTTTCTATATCTCCAATATCAACGTGTATCCCAATTACGATGCCACCAAGGAGATTCTGGATTACGACAATTATTATGACAATATGCGCACCTACTACTCCCGTGGCGGAGGCAGTGCGCCGCCTGTGACATTCTATTACCAGCCCGACACTTTCCGCATCAAGCCGAGGGTGATTACAAAGGAGATTTTTGTGAAGGCAGGCGAACTTTACAATCAGAGCAGCGTCACTGACACCTACAAGCACCTCTCTGCGTTCAATGTATTTAAGATGGTGGAGGTCAATTTCGACGACCACACGATGTCGAAGGATTCTCTCAATTGCAATATCTACCTCACCCCGAGCAAGCCGCAGGAATTTGTCTATGGTATTGGAGCCACCAATACTTCAGGCAATATCGGTGCGTCGTTCTCCAACACTTATCGAAACAAGAACATCTTCAACGGCGCGGAGACCTTCGACCTCAGGTACTTGATGTCTTGGGAGAGTCAGACGAGTTTCAATGGCGAGCAGAACGCCTTCGACCTCAATACGCAGGAGTACGGACTTGAGTCGAGACTGTATTTCCCGAGGATGCTTGCGCCGAGATTTCTCCGTATGTGGACACGTGAGAAGACGCCGCGTACCAACATCTCGTTGATGCTCAATTACCGCCGCCGTCCCGACTATACGAGGTCTATGATCAATCTCAACCTCAATTACCAGTTTGCCGACAATAAGTATCTGAGCAGCACTGTGACGCCGGTGAGGCTGAGCAGCATCAAGATTTCCAATGCCGACCAGGCTTTCCTCGACTGGCTCGACAGGCTTTTCATCAAGGATTCGTACCAGGATCATTTTATATTGGGTTCAGGATATTCGTTTGTGTTCAATAATCAGTCGGCGGGCAAGAGGTCGTATCATTATGTGAAGTTCAATCTCAGTTGGGCGGGCAATATGCTCACACTTGCGAGCCGCGCCCTCCATCGTGAGAAAAACGAAAACGGCTCTTACGATGCACCGCTGATGCACACCACATACGCCCAGTTTGTCAAGACTGATGTCGATTACCGCCATTATCTCCGCACCATTGGGTCAAACATAATGGTATTCAGGATGTTTGCGGGATTGGGCATACCATACGGCAATATCAACTTTATGCCATTCACGGAGCAATATTTTTCGGGTGGTGCCAATAGCTTGAGGGCGTGGCAGATACGCAGTGTTGGTCCTGGCAGTTTCGACAATTCGGCAGCTGTGGGCATCAATTCCAAGTATCCCAATATGACTTCCGATATGAAATTGGAGGCTAACCTCGAATATAGGTTCAAGCTATTTTGGGTGGTGGAAGGCGCGTGGTTTTTTGATGCGGGCAATATTTGGTCCATCAACCGCGACGACAAGCGCGAGGGTGGCGACTTCGACGTCAAGCGTTTCTACAAGGAAATAGCAGTCGGGTCGGGATTGGGACTGAGGTTGGATTTTGATTTCTTCCTGTTCCGAGCCGACTTTGGACTCAAGCTCCGCGACCCGTCTCTGAAAGAAGGTGAGCGTTGGCTTGCCAAAAACGATCATTCGTTCATTTTCCGTGGCAGCAACTGGGCGTTCTGCCTCGGTATAGGATACCCGTTCTAATGGAATGCAGGCGGCTCGCCTGCCAAACAAAAACAAGAAAAAAATATGTACGTAAAACCAAAGAAAAATTTAGGTCAGCATTTCCTGACGAGCGAGAAGATAGCGCAGCAGATTGCGGATTCCATTGATTATCCAGTGGAGGAGGGCAAGAAGGCTGGCTGCATTGAGATAGGCCCTGGCACGGGCATCCTCACCAAATACCTGATGCAGAATCCCAAACTCGACCTTTCTGTCATTGAGATAGACAATGAGTCGGTGGAATTTCTCGTCGCCAATTATCCTTCGCTTAGCATCGAACACAGGATAGTGGAGGGCGACTTTCTGCGCATCGACTTGTGCAAGCAGTTTCCAGGCGGCTTCCCAGTTGTCTGCGGCAATTTCCCGTACAATATCTCGAGCCAGATTTTTTTCCGTATCTTGGATTACAAGGACAGCGTCGATCAGGTGGTCTGCATGATACAACGCGAAGTGGCTCAGCGTATTGCCAATCACGAAGGCACCAAGGAATACGGCATCTTGAGCGTATTCTTGCAGGCTTATTATGACATCGAGTATCTTTTTGGTGTGGATGAGACAGTCTTCAATCCGCCGCCAAAGGTCAAGAGCGCGGTCATCAGGCTCAAGCGCAACGGTGTCAAGCAATTGCCCTGCGACGAAAAACTATTCCGCACCATCGTCAAGATGTCGTTCAACCAAAGGCGCAAGATGTTGCGCAATTCGTTGGCGCAGTTTTTCACAGGGGCGGAGAATGAGGCGCGATACCTCACCCTGCGTCCGGAGCAATTGTCAGTAAAAGATTTTGTGGAGCTAACGCAGATATTGTCGGCAAACGGCGGGCAGCAGTCGTAGCCCGCACGGGTCGCTAGATTATTTTTTGCGCTTGATGGTGATGATTTCATCGCCGGTATTGATGTTGTGTACAGCGTCCATACCGTCGGTCACTATGCCTATCACCGTAGAGCCGCCGTCGGAGAGAGCATCGGGCGTGAGCATCACAAACCATTGCGTGGTGCACGAATTGTTGAGCGCGGAGGTGTTGAGTGCCACCGTGCCTTCTTCAAATTCGTTTTGGGATAGCTCCGACGGTATCATCACCGTCTTGTTGATGTCAAATGATGACAGTGAGCCACAGTTTTCCACGTAGAGGAGCGTGATGTTGTTGAATTGCGATTTGTCGAAGTAGTTTTCGTCCACGAGTTTCAGGAAGTTGGACACCGCGATTGGGGCGTTGTTGACATCGGTCTTTATGGTGATGTCGCCCTTTTTGGTGGAGATTACAATTTCCTCGCCCTGCTTGATGCCCTTGATGTATTCCCAGTCGGGCTTTGTGGCTGCTTCTGCCTCGTATGGCTCGCTCTCCTGACCCGTTATTGCGAATAGCGCGTTTCTGAGTGTCATATAGGTGTCGGCGTCGCGTGGCAGGTTGCATTGTTTGAGGGCCTGGTTGATGAAATACGTGTTCATGTACTCGGCGGTGATTTCACTGTGCCGTGATAATGCCTCAGCCGCCACTGCCACCATCTGCGAATTGCCGTTTAGGATAGCCTTCTTGAATATCAGTCCAAAGTCCGTGGCGAGTTTGTCGCCTGTTGTAAGCTCCACTTCGCGGGCGTATTGCGCGAAATTTTCGCTTTCGTACATTGTTACGAGAGCCTTGATGCCTTCCACGCCGATGAGTTCGTTGTCATTGTTGTAGAAGGTATTTTTTTCCACAAAGGCGTAGCTCGCAATGTCGTTTTCCAATGCCCTGAGCAGCGCGGCTTTTTCGTAGATGTTTTGCGAGGCTTCAAATCCCGATTTGATTCTCTGCGAGATGTTGGCCTTGTTGACAGAATATTTGAGAGCGGCAGCCACGAGTGTGGTGCGGGTCTGCCAGCCAGCCACGTCTCTCGAATAGTCGAGGTATTTGTTGGCGTCGGCGGGTATGCCACGGTTGTAGATGTATTTGGCGGCGCGTGACGCTATCTTTTCGTCGTAAGATTTGAGCAGTCGTGCGATGTATGGCATACATTCGTCGTAGGGGTAGTTTTCAAATGCGGCTATTGCGTTCATAACGATACGGTAGTCGCTGTTTTCGTCTTCCACGATGGATGTAAGGAGCGAAAACGCCCTCGCGTTGTGGCATTTGCCGAGTGCGAGCACGATGTTCACCTTGTTGGGTATGAGTTTGGCATTGCGGTATGCCGATACAAATTCGTCGGTGTACAGCGAAAAGTCGGCATTGCATACTCCGAAGTATTCGGCGGCGATGGTGCGGGCTTTTTCGTGGATGAGGGTGTCGCACATTATTGATATTGCAGCCTGTGATGTGGCGACGGAGTACATACCGCGTTTTGCAAACCAGCAGATGCTCCTCGCCTTGCCCGATACGAGTGTGACGTCGGAGTGTGGCACATCGTAGTCGCGTACCATCTCAAATGCCTTGTGCGAGCCGCATTTGCCGAGTGCGACGAGTATTGCCGCCTTCACGTTGGATGGCTGCGATTCAAAATTGGCGTCGAGCAGGTATCTTTCGGCGGCGGGGTGGCGTGTCTGTCCAAGGGCAAACGCCGCCTCCTCGCGCAGGTCTATGTCGTTGTCGTTGAGCAGAGTAGCAAGCGGCACTATCGCCATACTGTCGCGCATAGAGCCTACCGCCGACACTGCCGCCTTCCTGTATTGCGGGTATTCGGATGTGAAATATTTTGCTATCTCGGCTGTGCTGCCTGCGCATCTCAATTCACATATCTTGCAGAGAGTGGGGTCGTTGTAGATATTAGCATCCCCTGCGGCTGCTTCTTCCTTCTGGGAGTGACAGCCGTAAGTGCATGTTAATATGCTTATTGCCAATGCGTACCAAATTAAAACCTTCATGATTGTGATGTGGCTTTTTATAATTGCTTGTATTGCATAGGTACAATAAGCGTTCCACATTTCGGGCTGAATCGGGGGCTTTGTATAATTTATTTAACTTTGAGTTCGAGCAAAGTGCGCCCTTCGATGTTGGCGGTCAGGTGGTCGCCGATGTGCAACGGGCCTACTCCGGCGGGCGTTCCTGTAAATATAAGGTCGCCGGTCTTCAGGGTTACAAACTGCGATATGTACGACACTATGGCGTCAAAATCGTTGATCATATCGCTCGTATTGCCCTGCTGCACGGTGTTGCCGTTGATAGCGAGCCCAAAATTGATGTCGTGCATATCGGCAAACTCTGTCTTGGGCACAAAGTCGCCGAGCGGTGCAGACGAATCGAAACCCTTCGACAAAAACCACGGCTGACCTTTGGCGCGGCTCTTTGCCTGAATGTCGCGGGCGGTGATGTCAAGCCCAACTGTGAGTTCGTCGTAATACCGCGAGGCAAATTTCTTGTCGATAGCCTTGCCCAACTTGCTGATTTTGATTACTATTTCAGTCTCATACTCAATCTGTTGCGAAAATTCGGGTATGTAAAAATCATAATGGTTGCGCAGGAGCGACGTCTCGGGCTTGATGAAAAACACGGGTTCCTCCTCAGGCTCCATCCCAAACTCCTCGCAATGCTTGCGGTAATTGCCGGCGATACAAAAAATCTTCATAATATATTATATTGTGGTTTGTTTGGCTGCAAAGATACATAAAAAAACAAAATAATCATTTTTGTCTGTT
>JAFXMJ010000185.1 GCA_017530465.1 Bacteroidales bacterium | reverse complement strand
TTCTTTTTCATGCATGTTTTGGGCGTGGCAAGCATCAACGATGGTTATGGTGTCGTCATCTATGGTGTAGGCGAAGTACCATTTGTCGGTGTTAGCCATATAGTAGCCCGCCCATCGGCTGATGGTAGGCTGTCGGCGCGGCAACACGCGCTCAATGGCATAGATGGCGAAAAAAGCATCACGCACATTACGCTCCACATCCTCATACGAGTAAGTGTGGCAGTGCTTCTTTGCAACATTCTTGTAAAAGGATCTTATCTTAGCGACGGTGCGCTTAGTGTACATATACTTATACTGTTTCATTGTCGTAGATAGCCTTGATATCTTTCATCGTCAGTTCATAGGCATCTTCTGGCGTGTACAGTTCCTTGTCCATATCTGCGAACTCCTCCTCTAATTGGATGTCGGATAACTGCCACGTCTGTATGGGCTTCACGCTCTCTACGAGCATCGTCACCAGTTCCAACTTTTGACTCTCGTCCATATCCTTCACCACGCCCCAATAGTAACTCATTGGGTGTGCGGGCTGTCGTCTTCTTGCTGCTGTCGTTGCCATAACCTTCTTGCTTTTACGTTTATCTGTGTGCAAAGATACGACTTTTCTTCGACATAATGCACAAGTTACCGAAAAAAAATACCATCACAAATTCAACTCACAAGTGCATTTTTTTATAAATTTGCACCAACAAAAAAACGCTATGACCGCTCCAATCATAATCTTCGCCTACAATCGTCCGGCGCACCTACGCCGCCTCATCGACAGCCTGCTGCAAAACGCAGAGTGTGCCGACACAGACCTTATTATATATGCCGACGGCGCAAAGGCTGAGGGCGACGCCAATGTGTATGCAGTCAGGGATGTAATCAAAAAAATTGATGGCTTCAAGAGCGTGACTCCAATTTTTCGTAAAAAAAATATCGGCCTCGCTGCCAACATCATAGACGGCGTCACTTCAACCATCAATCAATACGGCGCGGCGATAGTATTGGAAGACGACCTCGTGGCAACTCCACACTTTATTAAATATATGCAAGCCGCGCTCGATTATTACAAAGATACCGACGCCTTCTCCATTGCGGGCTACACACCAAAAGTAGAAGTGCCAACTGATTATAATTACGCCACTTACGCCGTGATGAGAAATTGCTCTTGGGGCTGGGCGACGTGGCAAGACCGTTGGAACCGAGTGGATTGGGACGTGAAAGATTTTGCGGAATTTTTTGCGAATGATAATGCAGTCAACGATTTCAATCAAGCCGGCAACGACCTCTCCACAATGCTCCTGAAACAGCAAAAGGGGCTGATTGGCTCGTGGTCGATAAGGTTTTGTTATACCGCGTTCCGTCTCCAAATGCCAACAATCTATCCAGTAAAATCATTCGTTATAAACGGCGGGGCGGATGGCAGCGGCTCCAACGTTGGCAATACGTCTAAATATCAGACTGTTACAATGGACACCTTAAACGAAATCCGATTCTGCGACGACCTCGCCACCAACCCCGAAATCCTCAAATCATTCCGCCGCACATACGACACATCACTGCTACGGCGAGTTATCAACTTTGGGAAACGGTTGATTTGGAAACAATTACATCGCTGAGTTTATTGTACGCCTCCTCGGCGGTGTGTCCAGCGTCGATATAGTCACGCCAGTGTTGGTAATAATAATTGATGTCGGTGGCGTCGAGCGTCTTGCGGAGTTTGCGGCACATAGGATAAAACTGCCACAGCGACACCAACGCGGCAATCAGCGCACACAACACACAGACAAGGATGTCAATGGAAACATCAAGCAGCTGGTGCGTCGCAATCACGCCGCACCATTTCAAAAGCTGCCTCATCCCGCTCAACACAACCATCCTAAAAGGCGATTTGGTCACGAGCAACGTCAACGACTTCCTCACCACGAAGCCGACGCCCGACTTTATTTTGGAGCGGATGCTATCGCCGCTGCTGAGCATCACTTCGTTTTGAAGCCAAAGTAGGAACAGGCCGTTGTCGTCGCAGATACGACGGTCGTTGCGGAGGTCGCGGTAGCCGTGCAGATAGAGAAGTACTTGCTGGATGAGGAACACAAACATCTGAAACTGAGCGAAATCCAGCACAATCAACGGAATCGACACCCAAACATTGGACGGCAAAGTGCAGAGAAAAGTAATCAGCGACGTCACAATACAACACATCACCACAAGCGCACGACTGCGGCGTTGCTCGGCGGCTGCGTCAATTGCGCTATCGGGGTCGTCCACCTGACGGCGCAAAAATCTCTCCCGATCTACGTTGATGAACGGGAGGACAAACAATTTGAGCATCAGCCTGTTATATATGTCAAGAAGCTTCTTAATCATCTAAATTGCAGCTACATACCAATTGGCAAATATAACAAAAAAAATTCCAAATACAGCACAAAGGGCAACAAAAAAACCGGCTTGACGAATCAAACCGGCTTGCTATATGTAGTAGCGGGGACAGGACTCGAACCTGTGACCTTTGGGTTATGAGCCCAACGAGCTACCTACTGCTCCACCCCGCAGTGTATGTTCTATTCCTTAAAAAGACGATGCAAAATTACACCTAAAAATCAAAAAATCCAAATTTTTCGCCAACTTTTTTTCATAATTACAATAAAATTAATATACAACCTCGCAAAGTTAAATTATTGTTAGGTTTGGCGGATTAGTTTTTGATAATTTGTCTATTAATAGTAATTTTGCACTTAAAATCAATCATCATCAACAATGGTATACTTCACTAACAACGCCAAGAAACGCAATTCGCCCTCCAAACTCAAATGGACGATATACGCGGTGGTACTTGCAGCCGTGCTTGCATTCTTCATACCCAAGATGCTCGTCAACAAGGGCTTCAAAATCATCGAAGAGGAAATCCCGGCAGACAAGGCGACAGCCGACAGCTGCCCCAAAAGCTCATTGTTCAACGCCTACAATATGCTGGAAATGGCAAAACTTTTCCCTGGCTTCTCCAAAAGCACCGCCGAGGGACAGAAGAGGATTTTCGACTATTACCTCCCGCTCTTCAAGGAAGACTACAACAAGCTCAAATTTGCCTGCGTGGACAATGCAATCTCATTCCTGAAAACGGAAGGCACCACGCCCGCCGACTCCATCAACATCAAGGCTCTGTCAACAGAATGGCACAAGCACCCCGATTCAGTCGCGCTTGCCGACTTCCAATCCAAATGGGAATTGTACCACAAATATTTTGCAAGCTCGCTGCCCGAATATCCAAGATTCATCGACAACGTACAACAATTGAAAAAATAATTGGACATTAACACACTATCAAAAAAAATGAAAAAAATATATCTGATACTCGCGCTCTTAGCCGGCACACTGACGGCAGGCGCACAGACCGACGCAGTCGCCAAAGAAGTGGCTGGACTCGCCAAGAAATCAAAAGAAACCGTAGCCGCCGACAGCGCAAAACCCTGGAAATTTGACGGTATGCTGTCGCTCACCGCATCGCAGACCTCCCTCAAAAACTGGGCGGCGGGCGGCGACCAGCAGATTGGCATCAACATCCTCGGCAACCTCAACGCCAACTACGCCAAGGATCGCCACTCGTGGCAAAACTCGGTGCTCTGTCAATACGGC
>JAFXMJ010000184.1 GCA_017530465.1 Bacteroidales bacterium | reverse complement strand
CACCACCGAATGTCCGAACTCGCCCGCGAAACCATCCGCGCCATACACGAGGCTGCCATTGACTACTACACCAGAGCCAAGACCCGTGCCGAGGGTAATCATCACAAAATTCTTCATACCCTTGGCACCGCCATATACCATCTCGCCGATTGTGGCTGCCTTAGCATCGTTGGTTACTACGACTTTGGTGTCGAAATGCCGGCGCAGAAGGTCTGCCAACATCACCTTGCCCTTCCACGGCAGATTGGGCGCCATCTCTATCGCGCCACTGTAAAAATTGCCATTCGGTACGCCCACGCCGATGCCACGCAACGTGTGTTCGCCGCATTTGGCGAGGATGTCCTTAATGTTGGATACCAAGGCGTTGATGTAATCATCAAGCACCACATACTTCTGAGTGGAGAGCGAAGCCTCGGCAATGATTGTAGCGTCGTCAGTTACGGCTCCAATCACAGTGTTGGTGCCGCCTATGTCGATACCTATCGAAATGTTTTTCATGTCTGTAATTATAATGTTTGGGAATAATGTTAATATTTGTGCGTCAAAAATACAAATTTTCCTCATAACCGCCACAATTTTTGCCGATAAATGCAAAAAAAATCTACGCAAACGTTTTTTGGCTAAGTTTTTGCAATTAATTATGCAAAATGACGCTGTTTTTTACGTTTTTTAACATAAATTCATGCAACATTTTTTCAGTTTGTTACGTATAACTCATCAAAACAGACAAACAAAGTAACAAACTCAAAAACATACAAACACAGTCAACAATAATTACTAACATTAAAATAAAGGAGGAACGCCTATAAGTTGAGAGCTACACGTATTAACTAAAAACAGAAATACCATGGCTTACGTAGAAATGAAAGACCAGGAGCTCGTCAATACGTTCATTGAGAACGGCGACGGCAATTGTATAAAGACCCTCTTCGAGCGTCATAAGAGCAAAGTATTCACTTACATAATGCTCAATGTCAAGGATCGCGAATTGGCGGAGGATATATTTCAGGAGACCTTCATCAAAGTGATCAAGTCGCTTCGCAAGGGCAGGTATATGGAGAAGGGCATATTCCTCTCGTGGGTAGTACGCATCTCGCATAACCTGATAATCGACCATTACCGCAGGGAGAAGCACTTAAAGGTAACGTCTTCCGACAGTACTGAGGCAGATCTTTTCAATAGTAAGAAGTTTGCGGACGTCAATATCGAGGACCGTCTTGTACAGAATCGTATAGAGTTTGAGGTTAGGCAGCTCATCAACGAACTTCCTGACGACCAGAAAGAAGTAATCTTGTTGCGTCACTACGGCGAAATGAGTTTCAAGGAGATCGCAGACCAGACCGGAGTAAGCATCAACACAGCACTCGGTCGTATGAGATACGCGCTTATCAATCTCCGCAAGATGATAGAGGACCGCAACCTCTGCCTTTACGCCTAAGACACCGGCACACACGGCTTGGGCACCGGCACAACAAGGATTATTTCATAGGCGAAAGAAAATATTATTTTTCAGCTGTGAAAAAAAACTTTTGGGAATACTTCGCGAGAGGTATTCCCAAAAGTTTTTTAATAGGTGTTGTTTGTCTTGTCAATTGTCTGACGCTACACTTTTACTGGGCGTTAATCTTGGCCTTTTTGCTGACAACGTTGCCCTTGGTGAGCGTGATGTCGTAGCGTTGTTCGCCGTCGCCGTCAGTGCCGAGGTAGCTCAATGTCATACCTTCCCAGCCGTTGATGATAGAGCCAGTGCCTTCGGTGATTTTGAGCTCGCCGCCAGCAAGCTCGCCCGAAAACGACAACGCAGTGCCGGAGACCTTCATTGTGATGGTTTCGCCGCCCATGTTGTGGAAATTCTCGATGGTGATTTCGCTGCTGGAATTCTTGGTGACAGTCACATCGAAGGGTGATGTTCCGTCGTTGAAGTCCCATACCCACGAACCACTCAGTTCGTCAAGGCTGTGAGACAATTCCGGTGCGTCTTCTTCGGTACACGATGTCATCAAAGACAGCGGCGCAAGGAGCAGCAGTGCGATAAGCACTCTAAAAAGTTTGGATGTTTTCATTGTTTTGTAGTGTTTGGTTGTATGTTAATATTTGCAACAAGCCACTGAAAAACGATGAATTTTTCGGTGGCTTGTACAGTTAGTGAAGATATATGAATCTTATTTTTCTTTTTCAGATTTTTCCTCCTTGGGTGCGGCTTCGGGTCTCGGCTCTACCTCGTCGGCGAGGTCGTTGTCGATGAGGATGCGTCCGCAGTATTCGCATACAATGATGCGGTTGTGCGTGGCGACGTCAATCATACGCTGCGGGGGAATCTTGTTGAAGCAGCCGCCGCAAGCCTCACGCATTACGCGGACGATGGCAAGGCCGTTTTTGTGACCCTTGCGGATGCGGTCGTAGGCTGTGAGGAGACGCTCCTCCACCTTGACGGTGAGGGTCTCGCGCTTTTTGCTGAGAGCTTCCTCGTCCTTGCGGGTGGATTCGATGATGCTGTCGAGCTCGCCCTTCTTGCGGTCGAGTTCCTTCTGACATTCGGCGAGCTTCTCCTGCTCCTCTTCGAGTTTGTTTTTCTTGGTAACCATATTCATCTGGACTTCGCGAATCTTCTTGGTCTTGAAGTCGATGTCGAGGTTCTGGAACTCGATTTCCTTGGTGATGGAGTCAAACTGCCTGTTGTTGCGCACCTGCATCTGCTGCTGCTCGTATTTCTTGATATTGTCCTTAGCAACTTCGATGTCGTTCTTGTACTGCGCGATTTCCTTCTCGCAGGCTACAATCTCGTTTTTGTATTTGGTGATGCGGGTCTCACGGCCCACGAGTTCATCCTCCTTGTCCTGCACTTCGAGGGGGAGTTCGCCGCACTGACGGTGAATTTCGTCGGTCTTGGAATCGATGGTCTGCAATGCGTACAACGCACGGAGCTTGTCTTCCACCGTTGCCTCTACCGTCTTCTTGTTATCTGCCATTTTATAGATATTTTATTGGATTCGTATTTATGTCCGATTTCTCGACCGCAAAGTTACAAAATTTTTTTTGTAATATATCAACAAAAATGTTTTTTATTCCAATTTCTGTCTCATAATGTCCCAAATCGGCTATTATGATGCGTCCGTCGGCGTCAAAAAACTTGTGGTAGGTGAAGTCGCCAGACACAAAAACATCCGCGCCCAGCCTTTTAGTCTCGTTCAATAGGAAACTGCCCGAACCTGAGCATACCGCAATTCGCTTCACTTTGTCTTTGACAATTGCCGTATGACGGATGCCGCCGCATTGGAAATTTTGTTTGATTTTTTTGAGGAAGTCCATCGCGTCCATCGGCTCTGGAAGGTCGCCAATTGCGCCGCTGCCGCAGGTAAAGTCGCCAGGAGTTTTGGGCGATAGGATGTGGTAATTTTCGATACCAATGGTCTCCATCATCGCCTTCGACGTGCCTTCGATAACCGCGTCGGCATTTGTGTGGGCGCAATAGATTGATATCGAATTGCTTACCGCCTTATAGATGATTCTTTCTGTCGGTGTCTGCATTGTGATATGCCGGAGCCCCTTGCCAAAGATTATCGGGTGATGGGCAATGATGAGGTTGCAGCCCTTCTTGACCGCCTCATCGACGACTGCTTCAGTTACGTCGAGTGTTACAAGACACCTATTAATATAGCCATCACCCGCCTCCACCTGGATACCAGCATTGTCGTAATCCTCCTGCAATGCGGGCGGGAAGTGGCGTTCGAGTTCCGAAATGATTTCTGAAAGTGTAAGTTTCATTGTGGTTGATTATATTTTTCATTATTATAACGACAAAAATACAAAATTATTAACAAATAATACAAAAAAATCCCCCGTACATCAGATGTGCGGGGGATTTTTTAATTAGAATGGGAATGTTGTCGATACGTTATTTGATCTCAATCGATTTCTTGGGGGCTTGTGCGCCGTGAGGGATTTCGAGTTTGAGGATGCCGTTGGTGTAGTTGCCGGTGATTTTTTCGGCGTCAACATCGTCAGGCAGCGTGAACGAGCGTTGGAACTGCGTGAAACTGAACTCCTTGCGGTAATTTTTGCCTGATTTTTTGTCGCCCGTCTCCTCCTCCTGTTTTTTCTCGGCGGAGATAGTAAGGACGTTTTTATCGACGTCAACCTTGAAGTCGCCTTTGTCGTAGCCCGGAGCGGCAACCTCGATGTCGTAGCCATTCTCGGTTTCGCTTACGTTGACCGGCGGAATGGAGTCCATCTTGTTGTTTTTGAACAATGACGGGAAGAACACGTCGTTGTT